>DATAMG010000078.1:0-12612 GCA_036260705.1 Chitinispirillaceae bacterium
GATTCAAAAGTGGAAGATTATATAATAAATATTGTCTTTGCAACCCGTGAACCTCAGAATTCAGGACTTACTGATATTAAACATCTGATTTCTTATGGTGCATCTCCCCGTGCAACTCTGTTTCTTACCAGGGCTGCCAGAGCTCATGCATTCATAAAAGGAAGAGGTTATGTAACTCCCGAAGACGTGAAGAGTGTGGGAATGGATGTGCTAAGACACAGGGTGATCACTACATATGAAGCAGAGGCGGAAAATATTACCCCGGAAGATATCGTGCAAAAGATTTTCGACAGCGTTGAAGTTCCATGATTCAACCTCGGAGTAGCTATGAACAGATCTGCTTTAGGGCATTATTATCTTACAGCAATTCTCTGCTGCACTGCTTATTCTTTTTTGCATGCAGAGAAAGTTCTGGTTTACGATCCGGTTAAAGGTATTATTTTTGTAGACAAAAAAGATGGTGAGATGCAGAAAAAAAATATCCATTCCTCTGCAATCTCCCCCAAATCTGCAAAATCAAGCAGAACAGATATTCACATCGGTCGTAAAAAGGATCCTCCTGAACTGTATTTCAAATCAGGACTGGAATATTTTCAAAACGGTGATTATAAAAATGCCCTGAAAAACTTCTGCTATACAGATTCGGTCGATCCCAATCCCCAATCTATGCTGTGGAAAGCTAAAACTTATCGCCAGATGGGTGATTTTGATAAAATGCTTTTTATTATGCAGCAGATTATTGAAAACTATCCCGAATCAGATGTTGCCGATGACGCACTCTTTGAACTGGCATTGCATTACCAGAAAACTGATGATTATCATAGAGCCGTTCTTCTGTATGCCAGGCTAACCGAACAGTATCCTTTCGGACTTCTGTTTTCAACCGGAGAGGAATTGCGGGAAATAGCCAGAGAACAAAGAAAGCTGATGCGTGCTGAACTTGTCAACCTTCTTTCAATCCTGGGTTATACCGGGGGCGATGTCACTAACAGTTTGAGAAGTTTTCAAAAAACCAATGATCTTGAAGTTTCTGGAAATGCTGATCAGAAAACAGTTCAACTGATTCGAACCAGACATACTGAGTTTCTGCATAATGAGGAGAAACAGTTACAGGAACAGAAAAATCTGGAAAAGTTCAAAGTCATATTTATGATTGCTTCAGGACTCAGCCTGCTGAGCCTTTTACTGATTATCCTTATGCAATCAAGAATTCATACAAAAAAACAACATATTTGTGAACTGAGAAAAATCCTTTCAGACCTCGATTTGAGCAAACTATGATTCCAAAAGAAGTACTTCAAAAAGTCCGGCATATAGAAATAAAAACCAAACGCATCGTGGACTCAATCATATCAGGTGGATACCACAGTGCTTTTAAAGGTAAAGGTATGGAATTCTCCGAAGTCCGGGGGTATATTGACGGTGATGATATCCGGACTATCGATTGGAATGTTACCGCACGTATGGGAGACCCTTATGTTAAAAAACATGTGGAAGAGCGGGAATTGACCGTAATGCTCATGGTTGATGCCTCTGCATCCGGCAATTTCGGAACTGTCAATAAATTCAAAGGTGAAACAGCAGTGGAACTCTGCGCACTCCTGGCTTTTTCCGCCATAAAAAACAATGACCGGGTCGGCCTCATAATCTTTACCTCTGATGTCGAACTTTACATTCCTCCTAAAAAAGGTAAAAACCATGTACTGCATGTTATAAGAGAACTGCTTTTTTTCAAACCTACTTATCCAGGGACCAATATTTCAGAAGCATTGAAATTTCTCAATCGGGTGCAAACGAAAAAATCGGTCACATTCCTGGTCTCGGACTTCTTTGCCCCCTCATTTGCAGCGGCGCTGAGAATTTCCTCAAAAAGACATGATCTGATAGCCATAACCGTTAACGATCCCAGGGAAATGATTTTTCCGGATTCCGGACTTATTGAACTTGAAGATGCAGAATCAGGAGCTACAGTACTGGTTGATTCCGGAAGCAAACAGTTCAGAACATTTTACAAACAAGAAATGGAAAAACGGCTCACTGCTACCAGTACCCTTTTTAAAACCAGCGGTATAGATGAAATCCGCATCTCCACAGAAAGCGGATATGTTGATCCACTGGTACATTTCTTCAAAAAACGGGAAAAAATGCTGCGCAGGTAATCTATGGATCTAATAATTACTGATAAAGAACTGAATCTGAAAATCGACGATTGTTTACCTGAGATAATCAGTATCCGCAGGGCGATTCACAAGAATCCTGAACTCTCCGGTGATGAAAAAAAGACTGCCGCAACTGTATATGGCAACCTGGAAAAAATCGGCCTCAAACCATCTTTTCATCTTGACAAAACAGCAGTTTCTGCATCGATAGATAATGGAGGTGGAAAAACCATCGTCCTTCGCGCCGATATGGATGCATTGCCGATCCAGGAACAAACCGGTTTACCTTATGCATCGAAAAAAAAAGGCGTAATGCACGCCTGTGGACATGATTTTCATACTGCAATTCTGTTGGGTGCTGCATCTGTACTCAATAATCTAAAAAACCGATGGAAGGGTAAAATAGTATTTCTGTTTCAGCCATCCGAAGAAGTTGAACCTGGTGGTGCTTACCAACTTATCAAAGCCGGAGTTTTCTCTAAAAAAGCTGATGCCATTTTTGGACTGCACGTCTCTACAGATCATCCGTACAATATCATAGGAATCAAAGAAGGTGTGGATTTCGCTGGAATCACTACTTTTGATATTACTATCAAAGGAAAAGGCGGACATGGAGGTACTCCGGAAAAGACAGTGGATCCGGTAGTCTGCTCTGCAGCGCTTATTACTCAATTGCAAACGATTATAAGCAGGGAGGTCTCCAGATTCACTCCAGCTACACTCACCATCGGATCTTTACATGCCGGAAACCTTAGGAACATAATTCCTGACCACGCAATAATGCAGGGTACTCTACGGACTCACACAAACGAATGTATGGATCTGATGATCGAGCGGATTAAAAATATGACCAATTCAACAGCCAAAGCATTTAGAGCAACCGCAGAAGTATCCTTTAATCGCTCATACCCTCCCGGCTACAATAATCCTGATCTTCTCAACCAGTTTTTCAGTGAATTTTCCAGACTCGCAGGTCCACAGTCCATTATCAGAAGAGAATCACCCACAATGTATGCAGAGGATTTCTCTTATTATCAGCAACTTGTACCTGGAATATTTGTTCATCTGGGTGTTAGCCACGAAAAAAAGCATTCGGATATATATAGCCTTCATTCATCAAAATTCACTCCTGACGAACGGGCTATCAAGACCGGAATTGCGGCACATACCATATTTGCCATGAAATTATTACCTGGATAATTATTCCACGTATTTGTTTTCACTCTTAATCAGGATATCCATAAATTGCTCGGCAGAATTGATATTCAACAATTTTTTCCTTACATCCTCATAAGACATGATCCGTGAAAGAGAAGAAAGTATCTGAGTGTGTTCTGCAGAAGTGTTCATAGGTGATATCATCATGAAAAGCAGATGAACCGGCTGCTCATCGATAGCATTGAATTCTATACCATTTTTATGCCTGGCTGCTACCATGTATAGACGATCTATACCGGAAATTCTGGCGTGCGGAATGGCAATTCCGTAACCGATTCCAGTAGACATGTCGCTCTCACGTTCCAGAATTTTCTGTGATATTCCATCCCCATCCTGCAACCCGAATAACGATGCCATGAATCTGGCCATCTGTGTAAGCACTTCCCGTTTATCGATACTGTTAAGGTCAATAAGAATGGCGTTTTTCTGAAGAAGATCCTGAACTTTCACACAAAATCCTTTGGTTCAAAAATTGAAACAAAACAACCCTGATCTATTAATAATTAATCTTATTTATCAAATGATTTTTTTTCCAACCAGCAATTCATAATCAATATTCATCATAGAAAGGGGCTATAGAAGCATTATATCATTGTACATCTGAATCTCTACGAAAAATCGCATTTTTTTTCCGCCGTTGGGTGGATACCAAAACTCGCCCTACAATATATATTACAAAACCTGCGATAGTCACTCCAAATGCAATTTGTGGAACATAATTTCCCATAAAACGTGTCTGCATATATACCAATAATCCTCCAAGAGCAACAATAAAGCCTAAAACCATAACATAAATACTGTGATTTAAAAGATATTCATAAACTTTTTTAAACATTCCTGCCCTCCATGTTTTAGCTCTTCATACCTGAAATCCACGATTGTGATCAAAAAGATCCGCACGCACCTTAAGCATTCGTATCGAGTCCAATTAAGCTAATAATATGATTTCTGACTGAACATTTTTCAAGTCAAGGTCTTGCAAAGCAAATTTATTAAAGGACTGGTTTTGTGTTCTTTGCAGCTTTTTTCTGAAATCAGATAAAAATTCTTGACATTACTGCTTTTCGATTTATATTTTAACCAATTAGTTAAACCATTCACTTAAACCATATGGTTGATTATTTATGTCCCCATCAGAAAGCACCGAAAAAAAAATTCTTAATGCAGCTCGTGAAGAGTTTATCATAACCGGCTTTAAAGGAGCACGAATGCAGGATATTGCAAACCGGGCCGGTGTGAATAAAGCACTGTTGCATTATTATTTCCGTTCAAAAGACAAACTTTATGAGAGTGCTTTATTGGACATATTAGTTGTGTTCTGGAATACTCTTGAGCAGGAGATAGCAAAACATCCGGAAATCACTGATCTGAATTCAACAATTCGTATTATGGTCGAAACTTATATCAGAGTAATGAGCAGTAATCCCTATTTTCCCAGAATGTTGATCAGAGAAATTGCAGATGGAGGAAAACTGGTTCCAATACTTTTAAAAGAGATCACAACCCGTTACGGTAATCTTCTGTTCCGATTTACGAAATTGTTACAAAGCGAAAGAAATAATGATTATAGAAACCCTGCTAAAGTATCTCATCTGTTACTTAATATAATGGGAATGTGCATTATAACATTCCTAATGCAACCAGTTTCCCAATTCTTATCCGATACATTCAAAGTACAGCTTACAATCGATGAGCAGTTTATTAACGAAAGAATCAAATCCATTATTTCCATGATAAACGATGGTGTTTTTTCAAAGGATACCCGGTGAAAATTCTGATTTTAATTCTCACAAGTATTGTATTAACTGCTAATTCAGAGGAACTGACTCTGCACGAAGCTCAGCAACTTCTGTTTCAGAACAATCTTGATATTGCATCAAAACAGAAAGAGGTGGAAAAAGCAAAATGGGATATATCCGAGGGGTATTCCATATGGTATCCATCTTTTGACTTTTACAGTAACTACACCTACTTTTCCGAAAAAAACGAAATACAGTATCCACCAGAGTTCAGCGCAGTTGTCCCTGTTTTGCAAAAACCTATTACACTGGGAACCAATTACAAAGCGGAATTCGGTGTAGATATCTATTATCCGATTTTTACCGGATTCAACAGGATTTACAACATAAATTCCAGAAGATGGAACAAAGAGCTCACTGAGAGCTCTCTTAAGGCGACCAGTAATCGCGCATCATACACACTCGGTTTGATTTACATGCGCTGGTATTTTTCTTATCAGCAACAGATTGTATGGAAAAAGCACATTTCTTATCTGGAAGAGTATCTCAGGCAGACCGAAGAATTATCCCAAGGCGGAGTCGTTGCTCCTGTAAAGGTTATCGAGGCCAGAGCACGCTTGAAGGCGGCTCAAGTAGATCATCTTGAATCTGTCCAGCAATCCGATTCGATAGCCCGCGAAATATCGGATCTGATTATGGTCAATGGGGATGATATAAAACCTCAGTCTGGGAATTTTATTTATGATTCCATTTCGATACCTGCATCAATCGATTCGACACGCGCAGAACTGAAGATGATCCAGTTTAACCAAAATCAATTGAATGAGTCATCCAAAAGCATCTCTGCTCAACGATTCCCTACATTAGCGGCTCTGGCTGGATATCGGGTCGCCAATCCCGGGCTCAATCTGGGTGGAGACCAGTTTATGGACTACTTTATTTTCGGGGTTCAGCTCAAATGGAATATTTTCAACGGATTCAAAAACCGGGCACAGCGTATGGGGTTGGAAAAACAGATAGAGAATCTGCAAATTAACGAATCGAAAAATATCGATTACTGGAACCGTTCTCTTGCAAATTACAAAATGGATCTGTACAGGGCTCAGCAAAAAATTGATGCTGCAGAGCTATCTGTAAAGGCTGCAGATGAACTGGTGCAGTCTCTGGCAGTCTCATTACGGGCAGGAGTGGTTACATCCGTCGATTATTTGTATGCATTGAATTCACTGGCTGCAGCTGATTTGAAACTGCAACAGGCAATTTTTCAGAAGAGAATATCTATAATCAACGCTCTTTATGCATCAGGAACAGTTCTTCAATATTAATAGTCCGGAGGGACAGCTCATGTGCGGCAGATTAAAATTTTTGTTGGTGTCAATTTCATGTCTGATAGTTTTTTTCTGTTCTCAAAAGCAGGAAAAAAATTTTCTGGGATCAGCAGTAGTCTCATCAAAAACATTCCAGATAACTTCAATCAATCAGGGCAATATTATTTATCTGAGCAAGGATGAAGGTGACCAGGTTTTTTGCGGAGAGCTTCTCTCGGTTTTGGACACGGTTGCCCTCACTTTGAAAATCAAGGAAGCATCCGCCGGAATTGGGGAACTCAAAGCGAATATTGCGGCTAAAACCAGTGAAATCAAAGCAATACAGGAGGATGTTGAAGGAGCCAGACGTGAATTTACCAGAATGGATACCCTGGCCAAAAAAGGCGCAGTACCTACTCAACAGAGAGATAATCTTAAAACTCAATTCGAAGCATCCACAATGAGACTGCAGGCAAATCAGGATCTTTTGGCCTCCTATATGGAAAAACTCAAAGGCCAGCAGTTCCGTATCGATCAGTTAAACGATCAATTGAGAAAAAGTTACCTCTACTCTCCTTCAACAGGAATCGTCCTGACCCGCTATCATAACCTTATGGAAGTTGTAGGGCCTGGAAATCCAATTTTTGAAATTGGAAAGTTCGATACTTTGTACGCCGACTTTTTTGTGCCACAACCCTTGCTGGCATCGCTAAAATATGGCCAGAGTCTGCGCATCCGTATTGATATTGTTTCTGATACCGGCTCCAATGCGGTTTTTATTCCGGCGGTGCTATCGTGGATCAGTCCTGAAGCGGAATTTTCTCCCAAAAATATTCAGACACGAGAAAGCAGAAACGAACTGGTGTTTAGAATCAGAGCAACAATCCCTAATCCCGATGGTTTACTTAAGCGGGGACTGCCGGTGGAAGTATGGAGATAGCTGAACATCACAGATTTACCTGGTCAATGGAGTCTCTCCTATGGCTGCAATAACCGTATCAAAACTTCAGAAAAACTATGGTAGTGTAAATGCGCTTAATGGGATATCATTCAGTGTGCAAAAGGGCTCTCTATTTGGAATTATCGGTGCAGATGGTGCAGGTAAATCTTCTCTTATGAGAATTCTGGTTACTTTGACAAATTCCGATTCGGGCCAGGTTTCAGTACTGGAAAAAAATGTTGATAGCGATTACCAGTTCATCCGTTCACAAATCGGATATATGCCCCAGCGATTTTCTTTATATCAGGATCTCAGCGTAAAAGAAAACCTCCTTTTCTTTGCAGATATTTATGGGGTGAAATCACGTCAACGAAAGGAGCGTTTTGAGAAACTTCTCTCTTTTTCCAGGCTTGAACAGTTTCAAAACCGGCGTGCCGCACATCTGAGTGGTGGAATGAAACAGAAACTGGCTCTTTGTTGTGCACTGATACACACTCCGGATATTCTTATCCTTGATGAACCTACCACAGGCGTTGATCCGGTTTCACGTAATGAATTCTGGGATATATTGAAGGATCTTAGAAAACAGGGTATTACTATTGTAGTCAGTACTCCCTATATGGATGAAGCTTCGATGTGCGAGCAGCTTCTAATCCTTCACAAAGGTGAAATTCTGAAAAACGGTACTCCAGAGGAACTGCTCCATTCCTACCCATATCTGATTTACAGAGTTGGCAAAGATTCCGGATCTTTGATTTTTAAAACTCCTTCAATTCTACCTGATGGTATCAAATTATTGTATCCTTCATCAGGGATGATGCATGTGGTATTACAAAACAGGGATATCAGTAAAGAATCGGTTTTTTCCACAGTAAAATCGATCTTTCCTGAGATAAATTTTATCGAATCTATAACACCGGGCATTGAAGATCTTTTCATACTTCTCATCTCAGAAAGGCAGTAATTACATGTGGAGTATTGAAACCAGCAATCTTACCAAAGTTTTCGGGTCGTACACTGCCGTAGACCATATCTCCTTTAAAGTTTCCAAAGGAGAGATCTTTGGTTTTCTGGGGGCCAATGGAGCAGGAAAAACAACTGCAATCCGGATGCTCTGCGGTCTGCTGGTACCCACAAGCGGAACCGGTCATGTGGCAGGACTGGATATAATGAAACAGACCAGAGATATACGCCAAAGAATAGGTTATATGTCCCAGAAATTCAGCCTTTATCAGGATCTTACTTTTAAAGACAATATGGTTCTTTATGGGTCAATTTATGGATTGTCTGGAAAAAAACTTTATAGACGAATAGAGGAAATTAGTGAGTTTCTCCAGATGCAGGAACTTCTAAAACGCAAAACCGGTACACTTCCCTGGGGATGGCAGCAGCGTTTGAGTCTGGCCTGCGCAAACCTTCACCAGCCTGAAATTCTTTTTCTTGATGAACCGACCGGCTCAGTGGATCCGGTAAGCAGAAGATCATTCTGGGACCTGATAATCGAATTATCCGGCAGAGGAACCACCGTTTTCATAACCACTCATCATATGGATGAGGCAGAATATTGCCATCGAATCTCCATTATGGTCAACGGCACAATCGCAGCGATCGATTCACCACGTAAATTGACTGAAATGACAGGTACACATTCTCTGCATGAGGCATTTATTTCCATTGTAAGCCGCAATCCGGATAAGAAATAAACAGACCAGAGGTTCAAAATGTATAAAAGAATTTCGGCAATAGTCATAAAGGAGTTCCATCATATTTCCCGAGATTGGCAGACACTTATCATAGTTCTGATCATGCCGGTTATTATGATGTTTCTTTACGGATATGCGTTAACCATGGATCTCAGGGATGTTCCGGTTATAATAGTGGATCCATCACCTTCAACTGAATCGCAAAAATTGAGCTCGTCAATAAATGCCACCGAACTCTTTGCTGTTACCGGAAGTATTCGTTCAGCTGACAATCCTGTTGAACTTTTCAAGAGATATCATGCAAAGGCTATTATCCGTCTGAGTCCGGATTTCGCAGCTGATCTGAGAAATGGAGGATCAGGGGCACCCGTTCAGGTACTTATAGATGGATCCGATCCAAATATCGGCACCATTTTAAAGAATACTATGGAACCATTGCTAATGGATATAGTCATGAATATTCTGGATATGCAACCACCCATAGTCATTAATGTACAATCGCATATACTTTACAATCCCCAGCAAAAGAGTGCCCTCTATTTTGTTCCAGGACTCATGGCTGTCATTCTTTTAATGATTTCTGCAATACTGACATCTCTGGCACTTACCAGAGAAAAGGAACTCGGTACACTGGAGCAGCTACTGGTATCACCACTGGTACCCGGAGAGATTATTATTGGAAAATTAATTCCATACATGTTTCTTTCTGCACTGGATGGTGCATTGATACTTATAGTAGGCAAGATGGCCTTTGGTATTGAAGTGGCTGGAGATATGATTTCACTGGCTACCACCAGTTTTGTATATATATTCACATCCCTGGCTATGGGACTTCTAATAAGCACTATCGCAGCGACACAACAGCAGGCCATGATGATGGTTCTACCGGCGACCATGCTTCCAACTATCATACTTTCCGGCTTTATTTTCCCTCTGACCAGTTTACCCGTTTTTTTACAGGTAATAAGTTCTGTAATACCTGCAACCTATTATCTGAAAATTATCAGAGGGATTGTTCTTAAAGGTGTTGGAATATCTGTTCTATGGCAGCCTGCAGTTATTTTACTTGCAATGGGACTTTTTTTAGTAACCGTTTCCATAAAAAAATTCAAGGTGAAAATATGAAACCAATACCACTTATGATCTGGAAAGAATTCAAACACATCCGTAGCGATTCATTCACTATCAAGCTGATGGTTTTTCCGGTTATTTTACAGGTTTTAATCATGGGATACGCTCTTACCAATGAGGTCAAAAATACCACCATTGCTGTTATGGATTTATCCAAGACCCCACAGAGTCGCTCTCTTATAGAGTCGATCAGTCATAACTACCTTTTCAACTATCGCAAAGAGGCAGGCAGTTTTCAGGAAATCAGATCTCGACTTGACCAGGGTGATATCCGGATGGCAATGATAATCCCACAGGATTTTACAACCAAACTGCTCCATAGAAATGGCGCTGATATTCAGGTTCTGGTTGATGGCCAGGATGCCAACTCTTCAGGAGTAGCATCAGGATATATAAACGCGATCATCTCCCGCTGGCAAACAGCTTTTCTTAAAAAAGAAATGGAAAAAAAAGGGATGACACTCCAAACTCTAATCCCATTACAGGTAGATCCACTTATTCTTTTCAACCCATTGCTCAAGTCCACATGGTTTATGGTGCCAGCACTGGTGGTACTTCTCATCACCATAGTAACCAGCCTTCTTTCCGGACTCTCTATAGTCAAAGAAAAAGAGGCCGGTACTCTTGAACAACTTATGGTGACCCCGTTAAAACCGGTTCATGTGATATTTGGAAAAACCATTCCCTATTTTCTGGTAGGTTTTATTGAATTATGTTTTTTTCTTCTATTTGCCATTCTCTGGTTCAAGATCCCATTCAGAGGAAACCTCCTTACCTTTTTCCTTTTTGGAGTTATCTACATGCTCTCTTCATTGGGAATAGGAATTCTTACCTCCACTATAGCAAAAACCCCTCAGCAGGTTTTACTTCTGATCTGGTTTATTCTTATGTGTTTCATCCTGCTAAGCGGTTTTTTCATACCGGTAGAAAACATGCCTCTGTGGGTTCAGAAAGTAACCATAGTAAATCCGGTCAGATGGTTCATGTTTGCAGTAAGAGAGATTTTTCTCAAAGGTTCAGGTATCGGTTTTCTATGGAAAGAAGCTATTTACATGACTATAACCGGCATTATTGTGTTTGGCGCATCCATACTGTTTTTTCATAGAAGAGCAGGTTGAATTTACAGGTAATCCTTATTTTCCACAATCATGGAAAAAAACTTGTATAAGCATTTTAAAGCCTGAAATTACATAAAGAACCATTTTTTCCACTCGACTCGTCACTTATCTGGTGCATAATCCAGGGTTCCAAAGTTATTTTTCGGGTAGACGTAAGCCGGATTTAAGTATAGCGGCAGACATCTCAAATTTCAGAGCACAAAATTGGAATGGAATGCCCATTAAATGCAAAACCTTTTTTCTTAGATGCGCAAAATACTACTGGATCTGTTTGGGATCACGGTTTTATCGTAATAACCGTCCTGATAATCCCCCATCACGAATCTTAATAACCAAATTCGATCGCTTAGGAGATTTTTTCCTTCTGATTCCTTTTTTGCAGCAACTTCTAAAAAGAAATATCGAGATCGTCTTAATCAGTCCATTAGTAAACAAACAGATAGTGGATCAACTGAGTATTCCAATCACCTTTATTCCATTTGATAACAGCAGTATCAAAAAGTTCTCTGAACAACTGGATTTTGTGCGCAACACCTCTTTCAGCCACGCATTGAATCTGAGCATGAATGTATGGGGTGGATTTCTGACAAATCAATCAAAATCCGGAATTAAAATAGGCCTTTTGCAGGAAACGGAACACTATGTGTATAAAGGAGCTAAGCTTTTCTATGATAAGATGCTTAGCTATGCTCCGGATACTCACAGTTTTGATGTTCTCAGCAGAGTATTTCAGCAAGTTTGCGGATCAGCCGATTTTACCCCCTGCATAGAAACCAGAACTGCCGATAATGGATGGATATTGATTCATCCATTTGCCTCATGGAAACCGCGCCAGTGGCCGCGTTTTTTTGAGCTCATTGAACATCTGGTTAACAGCAATTATAAAGTCAGGATAATCGGAACCAGTAATGAATATCAAAATCTGTCTATTCCTGACAAATTAAAAAATAACCTGTCAGTTTCTCTAAAGGTCCTTTCATCAGTAGACGACCTGTTGGAACAGATAGAACAATGCAAAGCGTTTATTGGTAATGATTCCGGTCCGGCGCATTTCGCGGCGCTTACCGGAAAACCGACAACAGTTATCTGGGGACCTGGATATTTCCAGAGAATTCATCCGGTTGGAAAAAATGTGCATTTCTGTATCCTGCCAGTAAACTGCCGACCCTGCCGCCAGAAGGGAGATACCTGTAAAGCCGGTAACAATATATGTCTACAGAATATTACGGTGGAAATGGTTATGGAAAAATTCGAAAACAGCCTGACTCATATCTGATCAAAAAAATTAAATCATTTT
>DATAMG010000087.1:0-1615 GCA_036260705.1 Chitinispirillaceae bacterium
TTCCGGTTGAGATCGAACTGATAAAGTTTACCAAAGAGGAGCATCCTGGCACTAAGACCGCAAAAAGCTATAATAGTCGGGTCAGGGTTAAAGGTCCTGAATTGAACAGGGAAGTGGTCATTTCCATGAACAGACCCTTCAGATATAAGACGTTTACTTTTTACCAATCAAGCTATTCCAATGAAAACGGCCGCACAGCTTCCACTCTATCGGTTGTAGATAATCCTGTACGATTTGTACCATATGTAACCGGCATAATTATTATGCTTGGATTATTGTATCATTTTATTTTCAGGTTTTTGCATATTGTATTAGAACCCGAACAGAATAACATACCAAATGAGAAAAAAAGCAGGAAGAAATGATAAACAGAAGAATTGAGACTGTCTGTACAGCTCTTTTTACTATTATCCTTATTTTATTGAATTCAAGTCTTCTTGCTTCAACTGAAAAGGAGCGAATTTCAGTTGAATCTCTGGGGAAAATAGTGGTGCTAGAAGAGGGGCGTAAAAAGCCGCTGGATACGTATGCTAGAAACAAGCTGATCCAGTTTTCTGGAAAACAGAAAGTCAGTGGCTTAAGTGCTCTTCAATGGATTTCACAAGTAATATTTAATCCAGACAAAGCCGACAGAGACCTGATATTTCTTATTGATAATCCGGAAGTGGCTGATGCCATGGGAATTTCGCCAAGGGCCAAACGGCGTTACAGTTTTTTTGAACTGTATTCGGCCAGCGATAAACTGTCTGAGTTGTCTAATGAGGTAATGAAGAAAGATGCTTCAGAATTGAACGCTTTTGATAGAGTGGTCATAAATATCGATCGTAATCTTCAGGAATACTTTTTAATAAGATCAACATTCAGTTTCCTTGAGCCATTGCCATATCTGGCAGTATCCGATTCGACTCTGTCCCAAAAATTGGGCGTTTCTGCGGATCAACCGCTATCCTATTTTAATCTGATGAGCCGTGCAGAAGTGATTACTGAAGGAATGAAGAAAATTCAGCAAACAGGAATAGACAGCCTTAACCCGGAATATATTGCATTGCTTGATCTAACCAGAAGAATGTATGATTTGGAAAAATCTCTTGAAAATCCTCATCCTCATCTGATTCCAGGTAAAGAAGCTAATGATGGTCAATGGCTGGGTTTATGGGGATTGGTCAACCAGTATAAGTCTGCTGTTTATGACCAGAAATCACTGATGTATATGGTAAAGATCAGAGATGCCTATCTGAATGGAGATCAGCAGAAATTTGATGAATCGGTTAATCATTTTAAAAAAATTGCAAGGCAGGATGCGTCTGCTGAGGAAAAATTGCCGGATCCTTCACTGGAGCTTTTTTATAATAAATTGAATCCGTTTTTTTATGCAAAAGTTCTTTATGGGTTTGCAGCTTTGCTTTCTTTGCTTTCGATTGCACTTCTCTGGAAAAAAATATCTGCTGTCAGTTTCTGTTTCGTTTTAGCCGGAGTAATTCTTCATACAACCGGTATAATTTCACGAATGATAATCATGTCCCATCCCCAGAACCTTCCCCAGGCCTGATCGGCCCACATTCCTCCAAACATGGTTCCAATTACGGTAAACAACAGTCCAAAATAAAAAATCCCG
>DATAMG010000096.1:0-34724 GCA_036260705.1 Chitinispirillaceae bacterium
ATGTTCGCCTTGAAAATTCCTGTTTCCTGATCTCTTCATACTGATCTTCGTCAAGAAAATCAATTCCATCAAGATACGTCTTATCTGACCACCCCGTATTTTCGTCTGAACCACAATGTGGACAGGCCTTTGCCTTTATATCCATCTGCCCGCCACAATAAGAACAAACCTCATATTTGTCTGGCATTTTTACCCCTTGAGACTGTTACCGTTGTTTAACCTAAATTCCGCAGTTGAGGTGGATGCAGACACGTCCCGATGCGCTGAATTCAACTGCGGATTTTAGGTTCAAAACAATATACGAACATACAGGCTGCAACAATCATTTATTTTGCGTTTTGAAACAAAATAGAGCTATTTTTCAATTATCTTTAACCTGAATTCCGCAATTGGGTGCAGAAACATAATAAGATGATAAGGGCAAATCACTTAAACGCCCTAACAAACAGTCAGCCGTACTTGAGTACTAAGGAAGGCAGGCGCAATCCTGATCTTGGATCAGACCTTACACAGGTTTCAACTGCGGACTATCGTTTAATAACTTTAAATTTTAAAAAAGTTCAGTGTAAATTCAATATGCAAATACCATTATCTCTGATTCCCAGCCTGATTTTAGCGCCACTGGCAACTGGTTATTTTTCCACACTGCTCTTTGGCTACAGAAGAAATTATCCACTTCTGTCAGGATTACTTTTCCATTCAGTTCTCCCCAACCCGAAAATGAACATGTCCCACTTTTCCACCGAAAGATTTAAGGTATTTCTACAGAATCTTAAATTTGAAGAGTTTAAAACTATAACACTGTCTCAAGCGAGTCAAGTGGTCCAAAGAAACACAAATAAATGCCTGATTACATTTGATGATGGAATGGAGTGTGTCTTCACTCATGTACATCCGCTTCTCAATGAGTTCGGGTTCTGCTCTACTGTTTTTTGCATCGCAGGCTTTACTGGGCAGACCTCATCCTGGGATATATTCGATGGCCAGAATCATCTTAATAAACAACAAATAAGGGAACTTTCAGATCACGGCCATGAAATAGGAAGCCATACTTTAACACATGCGAATCTTACCTTTTTAAATGATAAAGATCTGGAAAAAGAACTGATAGATTCGAAAAAAATTCTGGAAGATATTACCGGAAAAGAAGTAAAAACAATCTCATTCCCCTACGGAAGCTGGAATGAGCATGTCTGGAATAAAGCCCGAGAAGCTGGATACAATTCAGCCACACTCTATAGAGGTCACAATCATATTTCATACGGACTTTTTCCAGTTTATGGAGTATATCGCTTCGATAAACCCGGAGATGTGATGAATCGGCTCAAACAGAGGCGTTTTTCCTCATCCATTGCCACAGCTATGATCATGTCACACTTTTCAAAAGGTACACCGGTGGTTAAATTCAGGAGGAACTATCGAATAAAAAAATCATAATACAAACGGGCTCTTAAGGAATCATCACAAAACTAAGAAAAACTTGTAATCAGCAACAGTAATTAACTTGATTTCTGCTTTTGACTGCTAAAATCAGACCACAATTCACTGAGCAATATCCCCATTTCCGGTCAAATGCCTATAGTTACAAAAGAGCAGCTCCCCACTCTTCTGATCCCTCAAGTGAAGACCATTTCCTTTGCAATGTTTCCATACTTTACAGTTTTTACATTCGCCGGTTTTCGCCCATTCTCTGTTTCTCATAACCTGAAAACGATTATTCCAGACATCCCAGAAATCATCCTTGTAAATATTACCCTGAATGTAGTCCTGTCTAAGAGATGGACATGCTGATATTGACCCATCCACCAGCACAGATCCTATTCCTATCCCTGCGCCACAATTGAACGGAATATCACGAACCTCCATCTCATATTCACCAAGAAACCCTTCGCATCCATAAGAAGCAATGATTTTACCTTCCCGGCGTGTTTCCATGATAAAATTCATAAGATGAACAAGCTGACTACCTGATAATTTTAATTCGTCATTATCACAGGCTCGACCTTTGGGAAAAATGGAAACCAGTCTCCACCTGGTAACACCAAATTTAACCAGCAGTTCTTTAATTTGGGGAAGTATCACAATATTTCTCTGGTTTACACAAGTAACCACGTCGAAATATAATCCCTTTTTTGAAGCATCAGAAGCCAGTTCAATTGAAAAAATTGCCTTCTTGAAAGAATCTGACCGTCCACGAAACCAGTTATGCTCAGACTCCAAACCATCCAGACTGATTGCCATGGATGCTATTCCTGATTTCAGAAGTCTCTCAAATTTGCGGGCAGTCATCAGATACCCATTGGTTACAATTCCCCAGGGGTAGCCCAGTGAACGAATCTGAAAACCAGTATCAGCAAGATCCTCCCGAACCAAAGGTTCTCCACCAGTTATCGCTACTATCATTTTAGAAGGATTAACCCTGTTTTTTAAACTCTTGAGCACATTAAGAAAATCTTTGGCCGGCATATCTGGTACCTGAGAGTCACTTTTACAGTCGCTTCCACAATGCAGACAATTCATGTTGCAGCGGGTGGTACATTCCCAGAACAGATATCTCAGTTCATGAACATGAGCATCTATATTCTTTTTCACAGAATACAGATTCAGAGCTATTTTCTTTTTAAGAGATATTTTTTCTGCTTTTATCATTTCACTGCAATCTTGGTATTCAGTACTCCGAAATCAGTCTCCACATTAACCAGGTAAACACCTCTGGAATATTTCGCCGTATTCCAGGTAAGAATTCCATCTTGTGAAATTGCAGGTGAAGCAATCAGTCTTCCGGTTATATCGACAATTTTAGCAGAATATTTCTTTTGGGAAGACCAGTTCCCTATCCTTAGGGATACAGTGTTGCCAAGAATTGTTTTTAGAATTGGATTAGATGCAGATGGCCTTTCAGGTAAGATATTTGTACAAACAAGTGGTTCTAAATATAAAGTAACAGCAGTATCAGAATTGGAATTTAAATAATACACTTCTGAGATAGAAACGCGATAATCACTTTTAATGGTGTCTACTTTTGCAAAAACCACTTGCCCTACTCTTGTATCACCAAATAACTTTTCAGGATATACAGTTTCGAAATTCCCCAAAGAATCGGTAACGGTTGAATCAGTAGCACCAAAACTGCAACACAAGCCTACTCCGTAAACCGGGCAAACGATATTACCCATAAAGATTTTTATATTTTTTAAAGCAGTCGAATCAGAACTTTGCAAAGCTTTTCCACTGATCTTTCCACTTGCCCCATCTTTTATGGAAACTGTTCCGGCAGACATACCGGATACCACACAAAAGACAGCAAATATAAAAGCCATGGCTTTGCTATAAAGAGATAACAAAGAACGGCAGGTCCAAATAGATGCCCTGATCATCTTCTTACCCATAATCCTACTCCTTTTTGAGTGAATGAAACAGCAGATTCCGATTATTACTGATGATTTTCAGGTTAAGCTTAGAAAAAATAAATTAAAATTATTTACTATTCAACAACAACCATTTATCCCTTACTATACAAACAAATCAGTCATTTAGTAATATTTGAGTACTCAAAGTGCTTTCATTTGTTTTAATTTTGAGAAAATAAACTCCGCAAGCACTCTCTTTTGTATCCCACTTAAAAACACCATCAGCAGAAATCGATGGCGATGCTATCAACTTTCCTGATGCATTGATAATTTCAGCTGTATATCTCCCTCCAGAAACCCAATCACCAATTTTTATAATAACAGTCCTTCCCAAGACACTTTTTACAGATGGTACCGATGGCACAGACGTTTTCCTATATATTTTGCTCTGCCATGGTGATTTCAGATATAAGGTTATTGATGTATCTGAATCAGAATTCAGTATAATACTTTTCGAAGATAAACTATTCTCTGAAGGATCTGGCTCAATTGCAAAAGTTATCATATTTGCACCAAGTCCATACCATTTTTCAGGATATCTGGTTTCAAAATTCCCGGCAGAATCGGTCATAACAGAATCAAATGGCATGAAAGTACAGGGAAGTCCAATTCCATAATCCGGACACAAATAATCACCCAAGTAGATTTTGATGTTTCTAAAAGCAGAGGAATCGGCTACATTTAAAACTTTTCCACTAATAATGGCCCCTTCGTTTTTCTGCTTCGCTGTAACAATTCTGGCCGATAATCCGGATATAATGCAGAACACTGCAAAAATTAAAGTCGATACCTTATTGCACAAACTCAGTATAGATCGCCATGTCCATATAGAAGTGTTAACAACATACTTTCCCATTTCTACAACTCCTTTTTATAAAGCAAACCAGTTAAGCTAATATTCCGTAATTTTGTATGCGTTTTAAAGAGATAACCTGCTTAATTTATTGTAGTAATAACGACTTGTTAAGTTTTCCTTTTTAAAAAATACTGCTTCCAAGCCTCATCATAAAAACCCAGTCAATTGATAGAAGAGTATAGCGGAATAAATCGTTAAACAGCAATAGGCATTGTAATCAGAGATCATCGAGCAGAAAGTGAAAAGAAGGTTAATATGTGGAAGCAATAACCTATATGCCTCCACCATCTTACCTATCTACCGCAAGCAAAAGATAGATAGTCATCTCTCCGGAATGTAATAGAGAATGGACACAAAAAGCAAATCGTTCTGATTCAGTTGCACAAAGTCAGGTAGTATTAATAAGGATACATTTATAAAAAATAATTACTCATCGACCGAATTCGGTTTCTACAGGTATGATGTTAAGAGCTCTGGGCCCCCGCGGACTCAGATAAAGATCAAAAAAAACCTGCTGTCCCTCGTGAACCATTCGATAGCCCTGCCTGTTTATATCTTTATAAGTAAATTTTATCACTCCGGGCACCTCGTTGTTTACAATGAAACCAGTCCCGTTTATCTCATTAAAAAAACTTACTTTCCCTGAAGACATACAGATTTCCTTAATGCATGCATTTGAGACTTATATCGAAAGGCGGATGAATGATTCCTTTATCAGTGATAAATGCGGTTATCAGATGTGCAGGAGTAACATCAAATGCAGGATTGAATATATCGATTCCTGATGGAGCAGTCTGCTTTCCAAATCCGCAGCTGACTTCCATGCTGTCACGCTCCTCAATAGGAATCTGTGATCCGTTTTTCATTGACATATCGAATGTGGAAAATGGTGCGGCAACAAAAAAAGGAATATTATGAGCTTTGGCAAGCAACGCCACCCCGTATGTTCCAATCTTATTGGCAGTATCCCCATTGGCGGTAATTCTATCAGCACCAACTATCACTGCTTCAACTAAACCTCTGGCCATCACAGTCGCTGCCATATTATCACAAATTAAAGTTACTGGAATACCTGCCTGTTTCAGTTCAAAAGCTGTGATCCTGGCTCCCTGTAACAATGGGCGCGTTTCATCGGCATAGACATGAAAACGAATCCCCCTCTCAGCACCTACGTAAATCGGTGCCAGAGCAGTTCCATATTCCCCGGTAGCCAGTCCACCGGCATTACAATGGGTCAATATCTTTGTTTTATTTCCCAACAGCTGAACTCCAGCCTCACCGATCAATTTCCCAGTGCAGCGGTCCTCTTCAAGAATAACAATTGCTTCATTGAGAAGATCCTGTTTAATCTCAAGTATCGATTTACCTGCTTCAGCCAGCTTTTTTGCGGTATTTTTCATCCGATTAATTGCCCAAAACAGATTTACTGCTGTAGGCCTTGATTGGGACAGGTAATCTGCATTTTTTTCAAAAATAGTCAGAAAATCATTTACTGTTCCGCTTTCCGGAAAGTTTCTGATAGCCAGATAAACTCCAAATGCTGCTGCAATACCAATAGCAGGAGCACCTCTGACTTTGAGTATCTTTATTGCATGATGCATCTGCTCAACCGTCTCAACCTGTTCATAAACAAGCTCGGTCGGCAATTTTGTCTGATCAATTAATCTGACTGAATTATCAACCCATTCTATTGTTTTTAGCCGTGACATGTATCTCCTCATTCCGGGAAAAATGAAATTTACCAGTCCAATTTACTATCAGGTACATTCCCTGGGCAACAGAAAAACAAAACCCCTTACAGCAATAAACTATAAGGGGCATCTGTCCCAATCAGATATCTGGAAATCAGGTTCAGACTTCCACAGGTTCTTCCTTTTTTGAGCTCTCAATGATCTTCCTTGCCAGCTCGGCAGGTACCGGTTCATAATGAGAAAACGATTTGGTATAGAAACCTCGTCCCTGTGTTAATGAACGCAATGTTGTCGAATAATTCTGAATCTCTGCTTCAGGTACTTTAGCAGTAATAGTCTGATTTTTTCCATTAGGGTTCATCCCACCGATCTTGCCCCGTCTCGATGAAAGATCCCCCATAATATCCCCAGTCGATTCTTCCGGTACAGTTACACTCAGATTTACAACAGGTTCTAAAAGTATCGGCGAAGCACTTTCAAAAGCCTTTTTGAATACTTCTCTGCCAGCAATCTGAAAAGCAATATCTTTTGAGTCGACAGGATGAGTCTTTCCATCTACCAGCGAAACTCTGACATCTACAATGGGATAACCAGCCAGAATACCTTCATCCATTTTGCTTCTTACACCTTTATCAACACTGGGGCGGAAAGATTGATCGATAACACCACCTACGATTTTATCCACAAACTCATATCCCGTACTCCTGGGTAACGGCTCAAGATCAATAAAAACCCTTGCATACTGACCTGCACCCCCAGATTGTTTTTTATGAGTATATTCAACATATTTAACCGGTTTGGTAACAGTTTCACGATAAGAAATCTTGGGAGTCTTTCGCACTACCTCAACTTTAAATCGGTTTCTGAGATTCTCCAGAATGATATCCAACTGAACATCTCCCATTGCAGACAGTATCGATTGGTGGATATCTGCATGAAACTTATATGTAAAACTCACATCCTCTTCATGAAGCTTTGCTAACCCGACTGAAACTTTGTCTTCATCACCTTTTTTGCTGGCATCGATTGCAATACTTACCAACGGTTCCGGAAGATCTGTTGCTGGAAATCTGAAACTGGCACTCTTATCCACAAGTGAATTATTGGTGTGGGTATCTTTTAATTTTAACACTCCACCGATATCACCACAGTCCATCTCAGAAATATCTGTCCTCTCTTTACCCCTCATAAAGAACATGCTTCCCATTTTCTCATGGTTTCCTCTTTCCACATTATTAAGTTCCATCCCGGATTGGATGTTACCGGAAAATACCCTGATCAGATTAATTTCACCAAGATGCTCTTCAGAGATGGATTTAAAGACAAATGCAGCTGCTGGACCATTTTCTGCACAGGAAACCTCTTTTTGCTGATCACCTTCAATAACAGTTACACTGGTGCGAGAACTGGCTGGTGGACATAAATTCACAATTTTTGTAAGTAACTGATCCACCCCCATATTTAATGTAGCACTGCCTGATAATAAAGGATAAATACTTCCTTCAACAATACCCCTGGATAATCCATCGCGTATCTCCTGATCAGACAATTCACCTTTCTCAAAGTAGGAATTCATCAGTGCCTCATCAGTTTCTGCAACTGTTTCCATTAAAGCATGTCTGAGGGAATCAATCTGGCTTGCCATCTCCTTGGGAATGTCAATTTTGTTTCCAATACCATTGCCTTCACGAGTGTAAGAATATGCCTCTTTTGTAACCAGATCAATAACACCGCTGAATGATAGTCCTGACGAAACAGGAATCACCAATGGCGCAATCCCAGAGCCAAAATACTCTTTTAACTGATCCATAACCTTTTGGAAATCGGCATTCTCCTTATCCATACCATTTACAAAGATCATTCGGGCTTTTTTTGTCCCGTCCAGATAAGAATCAACCAGTTCCGTGCCAACCTGAACACCATGTACTGCATCAACCAGAATAACAGCAGTCTCTACAACCCTTAAAGCAGCTTTCGCCTCTCCCAATAAATCCAAGAATCCGGGGGTATCAAGAAAATTGATCTTGGTGTCTTTCCACTCACAATAACCCAAATGCGTGGAAATAGTCATTTTTCGTTCCTTTTCATCGGAACGGCTATCAAAAATACTGCTGCCATTATCAACTTTACCCTGTTTAGAGGTAGCTTTCGCAGTAAAGCAGGATGCCTCTAAAAGTGATGTTTTACCTACTCCACCATGAGATAGCAGACAGACATTGCGAATCGATCCAGCCTGGTATTTCTTCATGTAACCTCCGTACGGGATATTTTTCCTCGTAAGACTTTTCTGGTTATTGTGTTAAATAGATCTTAAGGCTTTAAATAGCAATCAATTTAATTAATATATAAATGGCGACATGCTCATGCAAATCCCACACAAAAAGAAGGCAAGTCTTTATGTTTTTTAATTTGACCTGACTACAGTGTACATAAGTCAGGTTTCAATCAGCAATAGAAGGTATTCGATAAAATCAGTAGACAATTAGAAAATGCTAAAATGGCACCGGCTTATTTCTCATCTGCATATCAGTAAATTACTGTTGTGTCAGAAAAGATGGACTCTTACGGATTATTCCTATAATCTCATATACAACAACTAACACCATTCCAATAGTAACATATGCATCTGCAAGATTGAAATAAAAAGGCCAGTTGAGAACCTTACCTGCATGAATATGGATAAAATCCACCACATAACCCCTGGTAAAAGAATCTATCAAGTTACCTATAGCACCAGCCCAGAATAACAGAAACGGAAGCAGAAACAGATATGTCTGTCTGCGCTTGACCCAGATAAAAACGGTTAGAGCCACAAGTATCAAAGTTCTTAAAACAACCATCATTGTCGAAGAACATCGAGACATACTCCCGTTAAACATCCCAAATACCATTCCCCGGTTTTCAGCAAATCCCAGATCCAGAAAATTCTTTAAAACAGTCACAGGAACCTTATTGTTCAGATTCTTTTCAGCCCACTGCTTGGAGTAAAAATCGGCGCCTAATCCTCCGAAAATTGTAAAAATTATTATTGAATATTTAGCTAAATTCTTGAGCATGTTTACTAATCTCCCGAGCAATGATTTTGATTCAACAGGTTTTAAACCAACATAAGCAAAATTTAAGTTCAACCATAGATTGCATACCAAATATACTTCTAAAAAACACAGAAAATCTGCATTTCCTCTACTCATTTAAGACTGTTTTTTTGTTCAACGCTCTTTTCTTTCAATTTTCTCGCATGCAAGAAAAATCTATACATGAAATAATCCTGCATTTATTAAGATTACCATATTTCACTGAATTATCTTTATATTATCCAAACTATCATCTGCTGAAGGTATGTACATCTGTTTCTATAGAAATAAATCCAAATCATAACTGCCGATAATCTAACCTGAAATAGATGTGAGGTCTTAATGATTAACTGCCCGTTCTGCCAAATCATTACTGGTAAAAGTTCTGCATTCGTGGTATATGAGAATCAAAATTCAATGGCGTTTCTGGACATAAAGCCACTGTTTTCCGGACATGTTCTACTAGTGCCAAAAGAACACATCAGCATACTCTCAGAAATGCCTGATGAGAAAATCGGCCCATTTTTCCAGATTGCCCGCACCCTGAGTATTGCTGTGGAGAATGCAATGAAAGCACAAGGGTCTTTTATTGCCCTGAATAACCGAATCAGCCAAAGCATTCCTCACCTGCACTTACACATCGTACCAAGGTCCAGAGGTGATGGACTCCGAGGATTTTTCTGGCCACGCAGAAACTACAAAAATGAAGAAGAAATGTGCGAAATAAGAGATAGAATAAAAAAAGCAATTACCGATTTATAATTTTCAGCTGAAAACTCAACTTCAGGCTCAGAGCAGCCATTAATTTCTCCCTGAGCCTAAAAAAATAACAAGTCTATATTAGAAATGTTTATGAGAGGTTGTACCAAGCGGAAAAACATTAAACCCGATTTCGTAAAGTGCCTGGTGGTCCAGAATATTTCTTCCGTCAAAAATAAAAGCAGGCTTCTCCATTTCATCGAAAATTCGCCGGTAATCCAGAGATCGATAAAGGTCCCACTCTGTCAAAACTGCAAGCGCATGAGCCCCCCTGGCTGCCTCGTATGGATCTTCTGTAAATTCCATTTTTGAGAGATGCTGCTGCAGATCGCGTTTCGCATTGTCTATTGCTTTAGGATCTGTAATTACTACATTGGCCTTCTCCTCTATCAGCTGCAAAGCTATATCTATTGCAGGGGATTCACGCGTATCTCCGGTATCCTTCTTGAATGCAAAGCCAAACAGTGCAATACGCTTTCCAGCAATTGTATTAAACATCACCCGAAGCATAGTGTGGGCAAAACGTCTCTTTTGATAATCATTCATAAGTACTACACTCTCCCAATATCTGGCAACCTCACTGAGCCCATAGCTTTCGCATATATAAACCAGATTGAGAATATCCTTTTTAAAACAGGAACCTCCAAATCCCACACTTGCACTGAGAAACTTGGGCCCTATTCTGCTATCTTTCCCAATGGCGCGAGCAACTTCGGAAACATTAGCCTCAGTGCGTTCACACAAAGCAGAAATACTATTAATCGATGATATACGTTGAGCAAGAAATGCATTGGCGACTAACTTGGAAAGCTCAGCACTCCAGACATTTGTAGTAAGAATTCGTTCACGTGGAACCCAGTTTGCATAAATGGATACAATCTCTTCACATGCCTTTAGACCGCTTTCAGTTAACTGCGATCCAATAAGAACACGATCCGGACTCTGCAAATCAACAATAGCAGTCCCTTCTGCAAGGAATTCAGGATTGGAGATCACCTCAAAATGAATTCCTTTATCGTTTGCATTAAGAATTCGTTCCATTGCCCGGGCAGTACGCACCGGCAGAGTACTCTTCTCTACAATTATTTTGTCGGATTCGGATGATTTTATAATATCACGAGCAGTTTTTTCCCAGTACTGCAGATCAGCCGCTTTTCCGGCACCCTCACCAAAGGTTTTAGTTGGAGTATTTACAGAAACAAAGATTACATCTGCTTCCTTAATAGCACCAGCCACATCTGTAGAAAAAAACAGATTGCGTCCTCTTGCCTCTTTTACAACCTCATAGAGCCCCGGCTCATAAATGGG
The DNA here is from genome assembly GCA_036260705.1 of Chitinispirillaceae bacterium. Taxonomy (GTDB): domain Bacteria; phylum Fibrobacterota; class Chitinivibrionia; order Chitinivibrionales; family Chitinispirillaceae; genus JAAYPC01. The sequence continues at coordinate 11,099 of DATAMG010000096.1, forward strand.
AAGATTTTCAGAGTTCCAGGCTTCAATACGTGCAGCACTTATATCCACAACAGTAATTTTGTAATGTGGACATTTCATAGCAATCATTGCCATAGTCGGGCCGCCAACATATCCTGCACCAATGCAGATAATATTCTTCTCGAATTTTGAATCCAGGCTCATGAAATATCTCCTTCTTATAATCTTAGTATTCGTTTTAGTGTTCTGCCAAAACAATCAGAGATAAAAATACTAAAAAATAGCATCTTGATATTGTCAGAAAAATTTAAAGGCCTTCCATAATAGTATCCGCAAAATTGCATCTGACCCTATTAATAGCATCTTTACAGCTTTGCCTGTGAGGATAAATATGATTTGATAGAAGTACAAATCCGACCTTTTTTAAAGGATCAATAACTATGGAACAGCCGGTGAATCCTGTTTTTCCAAATGAAGATGTGCTGCAATATCTGCCCATAAAGCTTTTCTGATTAAGCTCCCACCCCAATCCGGTAAACTCATTATTTCCTGATAACTGGTTGGTATACATAAGAGACATTGTTTCTGGTTTGAAAAAACGTACCCCATTACAGATACCGTCATCAAGCAGCATACGAATAAATTTCAATAAATCCGATGCTGTGGAAAAAAGTCCGGCAGAACCAACTATTCTTGGCCTTAATGCCCAGGCACTCTCATCATGAACCTCCCCCTTAATCACTCCACCCCGCCATTGATCAACCTCAGATGGTGCAATATTACAGCCATCAAAACAGGAAGTATCAAAAGCAGTCCTGGTCATTTTAAGAGGATTAAAAAAATATTCAGCTGCCGCTTTATCCAGGGTCTTGCCGGTATATTGCTCCAGCACCATCCCTAGAAGAATACTTGTGGCATTTGCATAATAAAATCTCTCACCTGGTTGAGCAGCAAATTCAGCAGATAAAATTTTATCCAGAATTTGGTCGCTCTGCATATCTTTGTATTCCGAAAGTCTGAAATTAAATGACAGAGTCTGAGTTAGAAGATGTTGTATAGAAATTTTTTCACGAAAAAAGCCAGTGAATTGAGGAACATAACTGATAAGCTTATCACTGGCATGCAACTGCCCATCATTAATCAGTTTAAGTGCCAATGCTGACACAGGGATCGCTTTGGTAATGGATGCCACATCGTAAATGGTATCATCAGTAACTGCAGGTGAATCCTTATCATAGCTGAGATTTCCCAATGGGATTATATATGACTTTCCAGCACAATAAACAGCGGCTGCGCATCCGGGAAAAACATGTCCATCAATTGCATATTGAAGGCATTTTACGACCTTATCAATCATAAATATCTTTCGTAAACGGCTCGATAACCCTGATATTCATCCATCTGCCAGAATGGAAACGTAGCAGCCATGTTAAAGCCGCCATCATAACAAATATAGTAGCTGTTGTCCATTGAAACCAGATATCCACCTTTAAATGATCTGCTATCGCAAGTACTCCCAGAAAACATCCATGTGCAACAATGGAAAAAAACATTGTCCAGCGAGTATCGCCAGCAGATTGCAATGAACTGACAAAAATGATATTACAGGCATCCAAAAGAGAATAAATGGCCACAAATCTTAAAAGAATCACTCCCAAAGCTGCAGTTGCCGTATAGTTCTCGATACACTCTTTACCATTAAACAGATTGAGAATATTATAAGGAAAAAGCACCATTATCGCAGCAATTGCAATCATCCATATTTCTGCGATAAAAAAGCCCGTATAGGTTAATCGTACTGTTCTTTTGCTGTCCCCCGCCCCTTGTGCCTGCCCGACCAGCACACCAACCGCCTGCCCTAAACCTATGATCGGGAAAAAAGAAAAACCATTAATTCTGAATGCAATATTGGTCGCCGCAAGCTCATTATCACCAATCCGGCCAACAAAAAAAACAAACAGTGTCCATGCAAGCATCTCAAAAGCAAATCTTAAACCGTTTGGAATTCCAAAATGTAATAATCTTTTAAAAAGCTTTGAATCATATCCCCTGTCTTTCCATGGATGCCCAGCTGAACCACGAATACAAAAAAACAAAATAAAAAGAATTACCAATATCACTCCCTGAGCAATTACCGTGGCTATAGCAGCACCTTCTATACCCAGTTCGGGCATCCCATAATGTCCAAATATCAGACAATAATCAAGCAATGCATTTATCACTAAGCCCACCAGCTGAACTATCATCAAAGCGGTGGTATGACCTTTTCCTGAAAAAAAACCGGATAAGGAACTGCCACAAATCGAAGTAAAAGCGAAGAAGCAAAGAAAGGAAAAATACTGCTGCTCCAGAAGACAAACCTGCTCCGAATGCGCAGCCCAGCTAAAAAGTGGCTTTGCTGCAAATCCGCACGCAAATACTATCAAGCCACTTATCAGCGAAAAATAAATACCCTGCCAGGTAGCGGCAAAAGCCCGCTCAGGCCTTCTTGCCCCTACATAATGAGCAACTAATGTGGATGTAAAAACAGCAGTACCCTGGAAAGGACTAATAATCAAAGTAGAAGCCATACCTGCAGGCACAACAGCAGCAATAGCCTCTTTTGAATACCAGGCCAAAAAAAGAGCGTCCACAAACTGCATCAACACCAGCCCAATCATCGATAAAATCAATGGAATAGCCAGCTTCAGTATTTCTATCCACAGTGGCTTCTGTTTTTGAATCATGAGGGGCTAAATATAATTAAGGTGAATGGGAAAATGAATTTCCTCAATACAAACTATGGTAAGAATCTATTTTTTACCTTAATTTGTGGTCTGAAAATTGATCTGTTAACATCGATATTAAAGGGAGTTAATATGCTTAATAAACTCGAACCCAAAATTCTCTGGAAATATTTCGAAGCCATTTGCAAAATCCCGCGTCCATCCAAAAATGAACAACATATTATCCGCTACATCCAGGAAACAGCCCAGAAATTAAATTTACCTGTACAAATAGATCCGGTTGGAAATGTTCTGGTAAAAAAGAAAGCTTCATCACACAAAAAAAACAGCCCGATTGTCATACTGCAAAGCCATCTTGATATGGTACAACAGAAAAACAGCGGAATCCATCATGATTTCCAGCAGGACCCAATTCGTGCTTATGTCGACGGAGAATGGGTAAAAGCTAAAGATACCACTCTGGGTGCAGATAACGGTATCGGTGTCGCTGCAATGATGGCAATTCTGGAATCACCAGATCTTGAACATGGTCCCATAGAAGCACTCTTCACTGTAGATGAAGAAACAGGAATGACCGGAGCTTTCAACATCTCTCCCGATCTTCTTAAGGGCAAATTATTAATAAATCTGGACAGTGAAAATGACAATGACCTTTATATCGGCTGTGCCGGAGGTATCAATGCCACCGCACAACTTACATCTATTTGCCAAAAAGCAGAAACAAGCCACAACTCTTATCAGATTTCAATAAAGGGACTTCGTGGTGGCCATTCAGGAGTGGATATCCACCTGGGAAGAGCAAATGCCATTAAACTTTTGAATCGCGTATTATTCGAATTAATCCAGAAATTTGACATCCGAATCAGTAGTTTTCACGGCGGTTCAGCACGGAATGCCATCCCACGCGAAGCATTCGCCAACATTTCAATACCCCATATTTATCTGAGCCGGCTAAAAGAGTATATCCCGGTAATTCAAGAAGTGTTACATCAGGAATATTTGACCACAGACCCCGAGCTGATTTTGGAAATCCAGGAAATACCCCCTGAGCAATTCGTATTAACCAGCCCAGCTCAGGAAAATCTGATCCGGGCAATCTACGCTTGTCCAAATGGGATCATAAGAATGAATAATCAATTTCCTGGCATAGTGGAAACCTCCAACAATCTGTCAATGCTGGAATGCGCAAATGAAAAAAGTATCATACATTGTCTTCTAAGAAGCTCTTCAGATAGCGCTCGAGATGATCTGGCTAATGCAGTACTCTGTGCTCTTTCTCTGGCTGAAGCACATGTGGAATTTTCTGGAGCTTATCCCGGATGGCAACCTAATCCCGATTCCAACCTTCTTAAAACCCTAAAATCCACCTATGAACAACTTTTTAAACAAAATGCCAATATTAGAGTTATCCATGCCGGCCTGGAGTGCGGTATCATAGGTGCCAAATATCCGCAAATCGATATGGTATCGTTGGGACCAGACATTCTCCACCCACACTCTCCTCACGAAGCAGTCAACATTAAATCTGTACAGAAATTCTGGAGTTTTCTATGTACAGCACTTAAAAATCTATAGTTAAAAGCAGCTTATCTTTGTATTCTGTTTACTTTGAAACAGAATCTGCTATAACTTTTTTTTCAGCTCATTTCAGAAAAGCTCTAACCTGTGCCATGCATTTTTTCCGTATAGCAAGAAGTTCCTGATCGTAGCGTCCATCCCTGAAATCTGGAAATGACCACTCAAAAGGTTGATACTTTCCAGATTTATATCTTCCAGCCAGATCCGCATAAATACCTTTATCCAGATAGATCTTCTGTCCAGCTTCCTTTGCCGATGCCAATACTACCTTGTTGTGATCAAGATATCCGGCATCCAGGTTGACCGTGCGTTTTTCAGAAATAGATAACTGCTGTTCCAACTGATTGCAGCGGATCTTCATTTCCACTAAAAATGTTGGTAGCTGTAATTTCTCAAACGAGATTATTTTCCTAAATATTGGTGAACCCATCTCCGGCTCGTAATATGCAGTTACATCAAAAAGATGAGCTTCACCTTCATAGTCAATCCCGCCCCAATCTTGCTCCATCAGCAATCTGGCATTATTAAAAAACTCTTCTCTCTGGTAAAGAGCTGCCACGAAATATTTAACCGGTAGCGGCGGTTTTATTTCAGCCATGTTTTATTACTCCGAAAGCCTTTTTTATAACATCCCGGTGAATTCCCATATTGCTGGCTATATAGTCAAACTGCATCTCTGCTGTAAGTATCTCTCGTTTGGTTCCCGTTGCACTCCTAATAGCCAGATTCTTTCCCTGCAAATACTGATGCTCACCTGCTGTCACCCGGGTCAAAACCGGATATGTCATCATTTCCCATCTGAAAGACTCCTCCCAGGCACGAGCAAAAGTCATAGGATCGACAGGTTTTATTTTGTAAACCAATCGTATTTTCCGGCTTCCTTTTACAACAGTATAAAATTCCACCTTTTCACCATTGTCCAAAGATACCAGCTCAATACTGTTATATCCAGTCTGAACTGTTACTGACTTTTGCCTTGGAAGAATCACCGGGGTAAACAACAAATAACCGGGATCAAGCAGAAGTAATCCCTCTGCTTTAACAATAATCAAACCACAGTGTGTGTCCGGACCATAATGTCGATCAGCAAGAACCGGATGAGTTTCTATACCTAAGGCATTGTATACTGCAATAATAGCTGCTGTTAAGGAAAAACAGGTCCCGCCAGTTCCCCATCTCAGATAGTCTGCAATCAGTTCATCAGGATAGCGCATCGATGAAGAAGGGGTCACCATTATATCAGATTTTATTATTTTAGTCAGATTCTCATAAGGAATCCTGGAAAATGCATCTGCTATACGATACAAAATTGTTTCACGGTCCTCAGATGGATCAATACCGCATCTTTTTAAAAATTGTAGAAGAATCTGCTGACTAATTTTAAGCCATGGAGCATCGGTTATCTCATTGAGACTCATATGCGTAATTCCTCACAATATTGCTCTGTGGCTGGCTGAACCTCAATTTCTGTCAGATTTCCATTACGAAATGCTTTCACCTTTACCTTTAAGCTATTTCTTGCTTTTGAAAACCGGATCAGTATGGATGCAGCCACTTGGATTTCATCAGAACTATATTTTCCTCTGACTATAGCCACCGGCCCTGGTATCTCAGCCATATACAAAAAACAATCTTCTGGAGTGGCAATCTTCTCAAGGATACCATTTTCCGATTCGTTTCTGGAAACCACAGCTTTACATGATGGAGACAGCCGAAAATGTCTTCCCCAGGCCAACAGTTTAAAATCATTGAGAAAAATCTGCTGTTTTTGAGAAACCAGTTCCTGAAATCTCCGGGCTGGATCAGCATGTGTAAGTAAACATCCTCCAGCGGGCGTTGCATGAATTAACCCATGCTTCCTGGCATATTCCAGCTGCACTTTCCTGCTTCTTCCACTGATTGAAAGCAATCGCTCCCTATCCAGTATACCCTCAGTTTCCACCTTGGTTGGAGCTAAAAGTCCGGCTGAAAGTGGCCTGACCAGAAGACCCTGCAGATCTGCTTTCTTCTCAATCCTGTGTAAACAGTCCAGTCGTTGTGACATAGGCCGTTGCCCAATTACCTCACCTGTTGCAATAAAACACGCCTGCTCTTCATGCATAATTTTTCTGGCTTTTCTAAGCCTCTCTATCCGACAATCCATGCAGGGATTGGCATTTTTACCATAACCGAAATCAGGATCAAGAATCATTTCCAGAAATTCCTCACCCTCCTCTTCAATTCGAAGTGGTATCTCTAATGCATCTGCATATTTTATCACATCTCTATAGCTATATCCCACACCTGAATAAAAAGGAAGAACAAAATGAAGCGCTTTTATCTGAAGTCCCTGACTCTTGAGAAGATGCGCAGCTACAACACTATCCAAACCACCCGAAAACATCACTAAACCTTGTACCATCTTAATCCCGAAGTTATCTTAGTTACACTGATAATAATAATGCTCTGTTCAATATCAATCTCAGCACACCTCAAAAATATATCTCTTCCATACGAATCTGAATCTGGATTATTTTTATTTTTTATTTAATCATCAACAGGTTGTATAACATTCTTTATCAATCAATGACTGGATTACAAATTTATGTCTGTACTCTCCAAAGAACTGTCCTATTCTCTTGAATATCATCTACTCCGTTTTATTGAGAAATTTCTAAGTATAATTCCACGTTCTTTTGCCCTTTATCTGGGAAGTATTGCTGGTTTCATCCTTTATTTAAGTGGTCTATACCGAAAAACCGCAATAACCAATATGAAACATACTGGTTACTGGAATCAAAAAGAGATCGAATTAATACTGAAAAAACTATACATAAATATAGGTAAATATGTAGTAGATTTTCTTCGCTCAAAATCAACTCTTCCCAAATACCGGCTTCATAATTTCCAAATACTGGATGAACTTATATCTAAAAACAAAGGAGCCATAGCTTTTCTGGCACATTTAGGTAACTGGGAGATGCTGGCAGAAATCTTTGGGAAAAATGTCCCTGATCTAAATGTAATAGCTAAAAGAATGAAAAACACAAGGGTCAATCAGTGGCTTGAAAACAAGCGCAGCTCAACTGGAGTCTCCACAATTTACAGCGAACAGGCGCTGCGTAAAATGATGGAAGTCATTAAAAGAAACGGTATTGTAGCTATACTTATTGATCAACATGCCGGAAAACATGGAACAATAGCCCCATTTCTGGGTAAGCCAGCCAATACAGTCCGTACAGTTGCTGGAATCGTGCAAAAAACCGGCTGTTCGGTTCTACCAACCTACTCTATAATGAGTAAAGACGGTTCCTATGACATTTTCATGGATAATTCATCAGACCCGGACCTTAAAGATAAAAACGATGAACAATGCATTGAAGAATATCAGAAATTGCATAATGAAATAATTTCAGGCTGGATCCGAAAATATCCAGAACATTATTTCGGATGGTTCCATAAACGATTCAGACATTTGATAAAATATTGATTTTTTATGTTTCTGCAGGCAACAGCATAAGCCTGCCTGCAAAACACTATTAAATAAAAAGGAGGATCAAACTCTATTAAATTGAGTTACCCGGCTTCCTGCCCCTACTTGCATGCTTTCCCCTCTGTCACGAGCTCTGCTTATCCGCAGATTTCTTCCCCCAAACATCGAATCTCCTAACTCAGAAATGGCTGCATCTGCATGAGCATCTTCTAGCTCAATAAAACCAAATCCTCTGGACCGTCCGGTTTCTCTGTCAGAGATAAGTACTACGGAGTGAATGGGTTCATACTTGGAGAAAAAGTTTCTGATGTCGCTCTCGGTGGTTCTGTAGGGTAAGTTACCAATGTAAAGCTTCTGAGACATAATACTGCTTCCTTTGAAAATGGTGAAATGAAATCTTGGAGACAAGCGATTCATGCAAGTTTCCAGTTACTAAGAGCGAGTTAATGAGATGTGTGTGATTTTTTTTTCACCTCGGCTCACTCCGCTGCAAAGAATATCGCAATAACCATGCCGAAAGATAATGAATCAGAAGCTTGAAATTTTCTGTGTAGGCTGGGAATTGTTTTTCACTTTGAGAAATCAATTCTCAAAAACGGAAAATTTTAAAAATTTTCTTCTGGTTTGTTCTGGTAATGATCTGTTGAAGTCTTCTGTTCTGACTTTTTAATTTCATATTCTGTTTTTTAAGCTTGAAAACCTTTCGCTTCATTGACCCCTGTCTGGAAAAAGCAGTGCCAGCAATTTTTATTAAAACTATCGACACCAAAATCTTTGCTATTTGGGGTTTCTTGAGCTGAATATTCATTCGCCCCCTTATTTTAATCATAATTTCATGGATCAAATTAATTATGGACTGCTCGATTGTCTCAATCTCCTCCTCCAGACTATCAGCTTCTCTGGAAAAGGTGACGTTTCTATGATCATGTTCAATTATCATGCAAATCCCTCTTTAGCCATTTTTATATCACTGCGGATAACCTCCCGGGTACGTGTCCAGGGCGATCGAACCGATCTTCTCAAACCTGTGAACAATAAAATAAGGCTGCAGATAATAAGCGCTGCACTTACAATCAATGCAGAGAGCCAAAGCGGTACCAAATATGAAAGCACAATTATCACTGTAGTAACAATTACCAAAAAGGCTACTGCTCCAATACCTGCAGCCAGAACGTAAACAATGATCATCGCAGTTTCAGATTTAACATTTGCTGCGGTTTCAGTCTGAACAAGCTGAACCTGCTTACGGGCCAGAAGCGAAAGCTGCAAACCCAACTGTCTTAACAGTTTAATAATAGATTTGGACGAACCGTCTTCTGTACTCATTAGCTATCTCCTTATTTTTTAACATGTTACCAGATTTTAACAATAGCAATAGTTAAACCACCGCATGATGCTTGTGGCACAAATATTGCCTTACTAATGCAAAGGCTTTCTATACAAAAGAGTATCTTGTTCCAGCTGCACTCTCAAGAAAAACAGATTAACCTTCAGCAGGAGATATTACTGTGGACATTTTTACAGAAGATGATCTCAGAGACCTTATTTCAGTCCACTTTGATCATTGTGTCAGTATTTTTATACCAACCTTTCGCACCGGATCTGATCTGCAACAAAATCCAATTCGCTTCAAAAACCTGATTTCTACAACAATGGAGAAATTGATCTTACAGGGTTATCGCAGCACTGATGCTGAAACTCTTCTTGCACCTCTAAAAAGACTTCTGCAAAATGGCAGCTTCTGGCAGCATCTATCCGAAGGACTGGCTGCATTCTTAGCCCCAGGAACTACTAAAATCTTCCGGCTTCCAGCTCCTTTTTTAGAATCGCTTACAGTAGGACCTTCATTTCATCTTAAACCCCTACTTTCATTACTTTCAGGAAACACCAGATTCTATCTACTTGACCTGGAGATTAAAAACGTCCGTCTTTTTGAAGGATCAAGATTAGCTTTAGCCCGCTTTGAATCTGAGAAAATCCCTCTCAGTCTCGATGATGCCCTTCATTTTGATGTCATGGAAAAAAATACCCAATTCTCCAGCAAACCATCCTGGAATGATAGCCGCCACACAACGATCTTTGGTTATGGACGCCAGACCGATAAACAAAAAATCAACATTATGAATTTCTACCATAAAGTCAGTGATGCCATCGAGGAAATACTGCAAAGCAGTAATGATCCACTTATCCTGGGAGGTGTAGATTACCTGCACTCCCTCTATAGAGAAGCTAATAAATATCCCTATCTCACTGATAATGACCTGACCCTCGATTTGAAAAATCTCTCAGAGTCCGAAATTCATCAGAGAGTATGGCCAATTATCCAACCACATTTCCAAAAAAAACAACTTCTGGATACCGATACTTTCCGACAATACTGGGGTCAAAAAAGCCGCCTTGCTGCAACCGACCTTAAGACAATCGTCTCTGGAGCTATTCACGGACGAATCCAGACGCTTTTTGTTTCTGATACTCCAGAAGATTTCTGGGGAAAATATCTGGAATCACGCCAAGATGTGGAAATCCATGCAAATAAACTTCCCGATGATGAAGATCTGCTGGATAAAGCCGCTATAAATACTATACTGCGAAAAGGCACTGTCTATGTGGTTAATCAAAATGAAATGCCGGTTTCAGGCCCTATTGCCGCTATATTACGTTATTAATTCCACAGGCTGTTTTACACAGTTAGTAAATAAGATGCCTGCATGGGAAATGTAATAATATACCAGGGGCTAAAGCCCTTGGTATATCATCCTGTTTAAATTTTTAATGCACCAGATAAAAAACTCATCATCTTTTCCATAACCCATTGTTTCACAATATGATATAATATTATTCAAAAATTGAAGAGGAGATCGTTATCACCATTATTTTTTTTAACCAAAATTACCTTGTACAAAAAGAGGTAATCACAGCCCTGAGAACCCTAAGTAATCTTCGGGTGATCGCCCTTGATATAAATTCCCACCCAACAATACAGCAGGCACAGTTTGCCTGCAACATTATTGAAGAGCATAAATGCAAAATCCTTTTCACCATCAATGAATGGGGGTTGGATACAGAAAGAATAATTCATGATTTCATCCTGAAAAAATCAATCCTCCATTTAAACTGGTGTGTCGATGACCCATTTTTTGAAGAGCTGATTCTAAGAAAAAAATTCAGTAGTTCTTCCTGCCGGATCGATTTCGTTTCAGATAGAGATTATGTGGATACCATGAACGCCCAGGGTTATCATGCATACTTTCTTCCACTTGGTACCGATCCCTCTGTCTTCTATCCAACAACCCAAACCTTTATCCATGATGCAGCCTTCGTAGGAAGTTCATATTTAACCCAAATCGAAGAATTTAAAAATATAGCACCGGATTTTGCAGAAACTATGATTCCAACTATAGCTTCAGCACTCAATGAACTTCGCCATAATAACAACCTGGATCTGCAAAAAATACTGCTGCAAAAAATCTTAAAAACTACTCTCCCGGCAGATTGCTCTGTCAGCAAAGCACTTTTTATTTGTAAACACATTGCCGGTTTTCTTTACCGAAGAGAAATTGTATCCAAACTTGCAGAATCGTTTGAGAATTTCGCTGTCTATGGAGATACCGGATGGATATCCTGCATAAAAAAACAATTATTGAAAACCGTTTCCTATGGAGATGAACTGCGCAATGTTTACAACAGTACCAGAATAAATATCGATATTAATCGGGTAGTTATAAGAAACGGTTTCACTCAGCGGGTTTTTGATGCTCTGGCATGCAGGTCATTTCTTATCACCAGCTCCAAACCGGTAATTCAGGAATTTTTTGAAACCGAAAACAAAAATGAGATTGTCACATTTAGCACAGCTGAAGAACTTACCGATCTGGTCCGCTATTTCCTTGCCCATGAATCCCAGCGCAAAGCGATAGCTCAAAGAGGCTATGAAAAAATCCTGAAATCACATACCTATATACATCGGATCCAACAGCTTTTCAGTATAGTAAGTAAACACATTTCCTAACTGAAAATCCATTTTTACATTAACACAACCGCCGTTTTTACCAGCGACAAATCGTTTCTACTCTTCCTTACCTCAAACCAGCCTTGAAATTAAACATACTGGAACCGGGGACTTTAGTTCCTGATTTATATGCCTCAAAAATACTTCTTAAAAATGAACCATCAGGTTTTATGAAACTCAGATCGATTAGAAAGTTGCTTATACCCAACGATCCCATCTTATCGATACGATGGGTCAGACACAATGGTTTTCTGGATAACAAATGATAGAGCCCCTGTTTTTCCGAAATAAAAAAAGAATTGTCGTGTGAATCCACAAGAGTTTCATCATGTGTTACTGCATATCGCAATCGGGAGATAAATAATGGAATATGTGAATAAACATACAGAATACCATCCGGAGATATGCACTCTTTGAGATTAAGATATTCATCTTCTGTTGAAAATGCGAAATATTTAAATCCCATTTTTTTTAAAGACTTTTGTGATGCACAATTGATTATCCAGAATGGATTATCAGCAATCAACTCGACTCCGGAAGGAAAAAGAGTGGACTGCCCGATATTATTGCAAACGAACCTGTTTAACCCTTGTGATATAAATACTGATATCAGTTTATTCCATTCTGCCATTTCATTATCAGAGATAAAAGGAGGTAATGCCAGCCAGACAAGTGATTTCCAGATCTTAAAGGCCTGCTGATTTTCCACAAAATTTTGCATAGCCGATTTCGAAGCGGATAAAATAACGTTTTGACAACCCATATTCTGAAGATGAACAAGCCACTCTGTCGAATCAATCTTTATCCATAACTTTCTGCCACCAGAATGAATCTGTCTGCTACAGTTTGCTGTATGAAGTATTCTTTTTACAGCAGGACAAAAAGACCTGAATCGAATCGGAGCTACATTTATTTTCGTGGGAATTGTCAGTTTTTCGTGGGCGTTTTTTTTGCTTACCAGATAAACCAGATCACCGGCTTTACCAGCAGCTATCTTCATTTCAACATGCAAACCATCTTCAACGATTTCAGACTTAATCACATTCACCGCAATCCCATCATAACCATCCTCCGGATGAATTCGTAGCCTGTCTCCAGGAGAAAGATCCATAACACCTGATATAACCACCGCATTTTGTGTGGTATATAAAATTTTCCCTATTAAAAGTCCGGTCCCTGATGGCTTTTGGTGATCTATAATCTTTTCCGATGAGAAACCGCTTAGAAAATAAGATGTCTTGGGTCTCCCCAGATCAGAGGCAAGCAACTGTTTCATTTCAGGAATTTTTTCCGGATTATCAATTGCTGCCCGATATGCCCGAACTACTGTATCGACATATTCCGGTCCTTTCATCCGGCCCTCTATTTTAAGACTGCAAACCCCAACTTCTTCAAAAAAAGGTAAATAATCGATTCCACAAAAATCATTGGGGGAGAAAAAATAACCTTCTGATGATTTCTGCCTGAATTTACGTCTGCATGCCTGTGTGCACATTCCACGATTACCGCTAGCCCCTCCCAGAAAACTGCTGGCCAAACACATTCCGGAAATACTGTAGCAAAGCGCGCCATGAATAAACACCTCTATCTGTAAAGATGTTCCTTTTCTTATAATTTTAATTTCTTCACTGGTCAACTCTCTTGCCAGAACCACACGACTAAGCCCCAATCTCTCAGCACTCTTGATCCCGGCACAATTATGAACTGCCATCTGTGTACTTCCATGAAGCCTCAAAGAAGGAAAATTTGATCTGGCAATCTCTATCAGACCCAAATCAGCTACTATCAAAGCGTCAACACCTAACTGCTCAAGTTGAAATAAAACATTAATAAGAGATTCTAATTCAACCTGCTTTATCTGAGTATTCAAAGTCACGTAAACCTTAACACCCTTACTATGAGCATAAGGCATCAGATAAGAAAGAGTCTGTATGGTAAAATTTTTGGCCCTCAACCGTGCATTAAACACGTCCAAACCAAGATACACTGCATCAGCTCCGGCATTGATCGCGGTATGAAAACTTTCCATAGAACCGGCTGGTGCTAATAATTCTGGTTTTTTGTTTTTTTGTGATTTCATTATGTCCCGTGTTTTTAAATAATCTTTCATAAAACGCTTGGATAATTAATGTCTTTTAATCTCATTACTAAAATACGATATAGATCCATGTTGATTAATATATTTATGGTTTAGGATCAAATCCTTACGCCTGAGTGGTATGCAATATGCTCATAAAAAAAATCATGACCAGATTAACCATAAAAATAATCGGTACTATTTTTGATATTCTGTTTGCTGCTTTACCTAATAAAACCATTTCAACAAGCGTAAAAAAAAATCCTGTCACCACAAAGAATAAACCAGATCTTAAAGGATGGAACTATAAAGAAATAACTTCACCATTCAGCGGCTACACTCATCGTTATCTATATCATCCCGGACCTCAGTGCAATGCCCCAGTGTTTCTTTTTCTGCACGGATTGTTTTTTGATGCCCGCAATTTTCTCAATATGCATAAACTCTGCAATACCTGGCAGCTTATCGCCTACGATTTCCCCGAATCAACCGACATTTACCGAGGCGATATGAACGATTTTCGTTTCTTAATCGATGATTTTCTGGATTCTCTTAAAATCGACACACTGTTTCTTTGCGGAGTTTCTTTCGGCGCAGGTATCGCTACCCGCTTCACTGCCGCTCACCCCAGAAGAATCAAATCCCTGATACTGGCATCCTCATTTATTATAAATTCCAATCCTGTAGATAGAATTAAAAGCCAGGAATTGGCCCGCATCCTGCTAAAACACCCCGACCATAAATTACAATGGCTTATTCAGAAAATCCTTAACCTGACACTAAACGGTAAAAACAGTACACTCTCTTCTCTTAAAGAAATGATCAATATAAAAAACATCGATTGGTATCGCCAGGTAATCAGATCAATAACCACATGTGAGGGTACAGAAGATGCAATGCAGATAAACTGCCCTGTGCTTGCTCTAATCGGCGACAAAGACCAGCTGGTTTCACTATATCAGGCCCGCTCCATACAAAAAAATATTGCTCAAACAAAATTCGAAATTATTAAAGGCGCTAATCATGCCATGATGTACTTTCAAGGCGAATACCTGAGTGAAAAAATCCGGAATTTTTGCTCCGATATCAGATAATTTAATATCAATGCTAAAATTAAACTGCTAACCGGCCGTATACTTATCATGAATTTCAAACTCAAATCAAACTACCAGCCTGCAGGAGATCAACCCGAAGCAATTTCTCAACTGGTTAACGGAATCCAGGACAAAGTAAAACACCAGGTACTTCTGGGTGTAACAGGTTCAGGAAAAACATTCACCATGGCCAATGTAATCGAACAGGTCAATCTTCCTACCCTGATTATTTCGCATAATAAAACCCTGGCTGCCCAGCTCTATCAGGAATTCAAAGATTTTTTTCCGGATAACGCAGTGGAGTACTTCGTAAGCTTCTACGACTACTATCAACCTGAAGCTTATATCCCATCCACAGATACCTTTATCGCCAAAACCTCCATGATAAATGACGATATCGATAGATTACGGCTCAAAGCCACAAGCTCTCTGCTCTCTCGCAATGACGTAATTATAGTGGCCAGCGTCTCCTGCATCTATGGCATAGGATCACCCGAAGCATACCTGAACTCAAGCATGGTTCTAAAAACCGGGCAAAACATCGATAGACGCAAACTGCTGCTGAGCCTGACTGAAATGCAATATTCCAGAAATGATATCGCTCTGCAAAGAGCTATGTTCAGAGTAAAAGGCGATATCATAGAAATCCAACCAGCCTATGACGAAATGGCCTTAAGAATAGAAACCTTCGGCGAACAAATCGAAGCAATCCGCAAAATCAATCCCCTCACCGGCAAAGCCTGTGGCTTCCTGGATGAAGTCACCATCTTTCCGGCAAAACACTACATGACCACCGGCCTCACCATGGATCAGGCTCTGCAACAAATCAACAAAGAACTCAATGAACAACTGGAAAAATTCAGATCCGAAAACCGATTGGTTGAAGCCCAGCGACTCGAACAACGAACTCTTTATGACATGGAAATGCTCAGAGAAGTAGGATACGTCAACGGAATAGAAAACTACTCTCGAATCCTGGATGGCAGACCTGCCGGAAGCAGACCTTACTCATTGATCGATTTTTTTAAAAAACCATACCTGCTCATAATTGATGAGTCCCACGTCTCCATTCCTCAAATCCAGGGTATGTTTAACGGCGACCTCGCCAGAAAAAAAACTCTGGTTGAACATGGATTCCGTTTACCATGCGCTCTCGATAACAGACCCCTGAGATTCAATGAATTTGAAAACCTGATCGATTCCGCAATATATGTTTCAGCAACTCCAGGCGATTACGAACTAAGAAAAAGTGAAGGCCTTTTTGTAGAACAGATCATCCGACCTACCCACCTGGTCGATCCCCCAATTGAAATCAGACCAGCCACTAATCAGGTAGATGACCTCATCGAACAACTAAGACTAACCATCGAACAAAAACAAAGAGCCCTGGTTACCACCCTGACAAAAAAAATGGCCGAAGACTTGACCGAATATCTGGAAACACTCGACTTCAAAGTACGGTATCTACACTCAGAAATCGATACACTCGAACGAACCGATATCCTTAGAGACCTCCGCCTTGGCTCCTTCGATGTCCTGATCGGCATAAACCTGCTCAGAGAAGGTCTGGATCTTCCTGAAGTTGCCCTGGTTACTATTCTGGACGCTGATAAAGAAGGCTTCCTGAGATCTGTTCGTTCCATTGTTCAAATCGCTGGAAGAGCTGCCCGAAATATTAATGGAAGAATCATCCTGTACGCAGACTGCATAACCGACTCTATCAAAAAAGCAATCGATGAGAGCAATCGAAGAAGAAATAAACAGCTCGCCTATAACCAGATCCATGGCATTACTCCCAGAAGCGTCCAAAGAAAAATCGATGAAAAACTCACCTTCTACCCGCAAACCGCTCCCGAAGAAATACTGAACGCCGCCGAACCAGCTCCATCCTATCGTTCTGAAAACATTAAAAAATCAAAATCAAAAAAAACCAATATGTTAGATCTCAAACAGCTGGAAAAAGAAATGTTAAATGCCGCAAAAAATCTGGATTTTGAAAAAGCTGCACGCCTGAGAGATATGATCACTTCAAAAAAAAATCAAAAATAATCTGATTTATACCTTAAACCTAAAAACCGCAGTAGGTGACAATGAAGAACCGTAAGATATTGATGCAGAAAGGTTTGAAGTCCTTGAAGGTTTTATCTACTGGTGATAAGACCGAAAGAACTGAAAACCTTTATGCGCAATCCCGATCTTGCATCGATCTTGCATCGGGACGTGTTATCCGTGTCAATCTACTGCGGTTTTTAGGTTAAATACACTGCTTAAACAGCTCTCTGGTTTTAACCTGACTTCAACTGGACCCTTATTTAAAACTCAATATGGGGTGCTTATGCGCCCCGCATTCAACAACGAATTTTTGCCGGGTACTCATTTTTTACCCACAAGCCTGACAAAAACATCCTCCAGTGTCTCACCCTCATATAAAAGATTGGAAATCGCATCCTTAACCAACAGATTCCCTTTATCCATAACCGCAACTGTATCACAGATCCGCTCCACCTCTGATAATATGTGCGAATTAAGAAAAAGTGTTGTTCCCTGTTGCTTCAAATTCTCCAGTATTATCCTGAATTCCCGAATCCCAATCGGATCAAGCCCATTTGTTGGCTCATCAAGAATCAGCAACTGCGGTGAAAAAATAAGCGAAGCAGCAAGTCCAATCCGCTGCACCATCCCTTTTGAATAGGTTCCGCAATGACTCCTCTGACGCTCTTTCATTCCAACTATCTCCAACACCCGCTCTATTGCCTTTTCAGCTTCTTTTCCGCTTAGATCACAAAGTCCTGCATGTCTGAGCAAATACTCCCTGCCGCTAAGATATGCCGGCAAATTCAAATTCTCAGGAAGATATCCAATCCCCTTACGAGCACCAGGCAATCTGCTTGATATCCCGTTTATAATCGCATTCCCAGAATCTGCCCTGGTAAAATCAAGCAAAATTCGAATCATGGTGGTTTTTCCAGCACCATTGGGTCCCAATAATGCAAAAAAATCACCCCTGTTAATCTCAAATGTAATGTGGTTAAGTACAGTAAGTGTACCGTATTGCTTTGTTAAGGACTGTAACCGAATCAATTTAGAACTCCTTAGCTGATTTATGCATCTGGAGATGATTAAACATCAAATTTATCTGTCACACACACAAATCTCTCATATCGTCAAGACAATATGTCGGTTTAATTTTCAATGTACCGGGTTTGTTAAGACTCCAGTTTACAAAAGCAGTTGCTGTTCCAGCTCCATGCCCGCACTCTATGTCAAAGGTGGAATCACCTATAAAAATTGAGTCCTGCGCATTACATTGAAGCAGCTCCAGCGCCTTGTAAGCCGGCTGCGGATCAGGTTTATGCCTGCTTGTAGTCTCCGGAGTTATTAAATGATCAAAAAATCCGAAAATCCCGGTATCATTAAGATACATCTCCAGAGATGGTCTCATTCGAGATGTCACTACCACACAACGGCTGCCCCGCTCAGTCAAATACTTTAAAGCCTCATATACACCACTGCAAAGTTTAAGATATTTTTTATATATGGATAACTGGTAATCCATATGAACACTGCGCAAATGTGCAAACATCTTTTCCGAGAGTGGCCCAAAATGAATATCCATCTGATCACGCAAAGTCATGCCAATGTATTTTAAAATAGCATCTCTGGTAAGTTCTGCCTTACCCGCGACTTTCGCAGTATTAAAATATGATTGACAAATAAGTTCTGTGGTATCAAATAGAGTTCCATCTGCATCAAAAAGATAACAGGAATAATTTTTCAAATAAACTCCACTTCTGAAAAGATTAATGCCATGAATAAAAAAAAAGAAATACAAAAAGAAAAATAGTATAATTTTTAATAAAATACCATCTCTGGGCTCTACCAGACAAATAACTCAGGATGTATTTTTATAGCAGGAAAAAGCTGGAAAACCGGTAACCTTTTCCAAATGATTCTTAATTTTATTTCACAAAACAATGGCTGGCTAACTGTAGCAGGCAGAAAAATCCAACTTGAATAATTCCCGTTTTAATATGGTAATTATCCCAATAGTTTTTTTCTAACTCCTTATTAATAACAGGATACAAAAAGATGATCATCATAGTTGATTATGAAGCAGGAAATATTACTTCTGTTAAGCGTGCTTTAGACTATCTGAATATTCCTTCTAAAATTTCCCCTGACCCCGATGAAGTTATTAATGCTGAACGGATAATATTTCCCGGAGTGGGCCATGCAGCTGCAGCAATGAAAGTTCTGCAGCAAAGAAAACTGGATACCGCCTTAAAACAGGCATTCTTGAAGGGCACCCCAATTTTAGGCATTTGCATTGGCACTCAAATCATTCTTTCTCACTCTGAAGAAGGCAACACTAACTGCCTGGGACTTATCGATGGAGAATGCCTGAAGTTTTCCTTTAACGATAAATCTTTGAAAATACCGCACATAGGATGGAACTCCATCTCTATACAAAAAAATCACCCGGTTCTTAAAAGTATTAAACCAGGCGACGAATTTTATTTTGTGCATTCATATTACCCCAACCCTTCAGATTCCAAATCCGTACTTGCAGTATGTGACTATGGAATTACCTTTGCTGCAGTAATAGCAAAAACAAATCTCATAGCAACACAGTTTCACCCTGAAAAGAGTGGACCTGTAGGTTTGAAATTATTAACCGGGTTTTCTCAATGGAACGGATCTTATGCTGAGTAAAAGAATAATCTCCTGCCTCGATGTACGTAATGGCAAACTGGCTAAAAGTGTCAAATTTGTAAACACAAAGGACATTGGCGACCCGGTCGTAACTGCTCAGAAATACTATGAATACGGTATTGATGAGCTGGTCTTTTATGATATAACAGCATCCAGTGACAACCGCAATATAATGATAGATGTAGTCAGTGAAGTGGCATCAAAAATTTTTATTCCCTTCTCTGTGGGTGGAGGGTTACGTACAGTGGAAGACTGCACAAAAGTTCGTCTGGCAGGAGCTGAAAAAATCAATGTCAATACAGCAGCAGTCAACAATCCGGATCTGATTACCGCTGCATCACAGACTCTTGGTGCTCAGGCTGTAGTCCTGTCTATGGATGTGCTTTCAGTTCCGGTTTCCAGTCAAATTCCTTCCGGCTATCAAATCGTTACTCATGGTGGAAGAACCCAGACCGGAATTGATGCTATTGAATGGGCAAAAAAAGGTGAAAAACTAGGTGCTGGTGAGCTGGTAGTTAATTCAATCGATGCTGATGGAACTAAAAATGGCTATGAAATCAATCTGACACGAATGATTGCTGATGCCGTTTCAATACCAGTCATTGCATCGGGTGGTGGAGGCAAACCTCAACACTTATATGAAGTTCTGACCGAAGGTCATGCTGATGCTGCCCTTATTGCTTCGATGCTTCATTATGGAGAATACACTGTAAAGCAGATAAAAGATTACCTTAAACAACGGGGTATTAAAATCCGTTCAACATAGCTGATTTCTTACAAACAATAATTTCGCTGAATCAATCCACCTGTTTCATATCATTTAAACAGTTATAAATGGTTTTTTAGAACCGCAAGCTTATAGTCCAACAGACTATACCTGCCTAAGAGCTGCGGTTCAAAAACTCTGAAAAAATCCTCCGGTTCCATAATGCATTTTCTTCACATTCTACTGCAGATCTCCATAACTAATCCATTTTTTTAAGGTTGCATCATAACACCCATGAACTGTAAAATATTGATTAAAACAGTATCTCATTAAAAATTAAAAACATGCATATAGCAATAGTCAACTCTGAATACCCCTCACCATCTGGTTGTGATCAGGGTGGAATCGCCACCTATTCTTATACTATTGCCAATATACTTGCCCAAATAGGTCATAAAGTGGAAATCCTGCTTAGAGAAGGAACAGTTCCTGAAAACCTGCATGATCAAGTAACAATTCATTACTATAAATTCCAACCAGTCCGCAAAACACCCTCCATACTAAGCCTTCTGAAAAAAGACATAACGGATTGGGAACTGGGTCACTCTCAATACATCTTTGATTTACTTAGCAAAATCCATCAACAGAATATAATCGATATTGCAGAATTTCCTGATTATGGCGGTCTGGCAGCCGCCCGTAAATCATCATGCCCTTTTCCTGTTATCATTAACTTCCATACCCCCTCTGAGCTGGTCGACCGTATAAATCAAACCGAATTCACCAGATCCCGAAAAGCTCTGCATTCATTTGAACGAAAAGCCATTTATAACAGTAATGGATTTCGCTGTCCCAGTATCTCACTCAGATATGATATCTGCAAACTGTATAATTTGAAATTATCGGATATCAGGATCATCCGTAACCCGGTTTCAATTGACCATTTTAATTCCATCAATAAAAAACAAAAAAAAAATCGCTTCGATATTCTTTTTGCAGGCAGACTGGAACGACGTAAAGGTGCGGAAATGCTTATTAATGCGATCCATTTACTCTTGCAAATTAACTCCAGTATTTATCTCACGATTGCAGGAAATTCTGAACCTGGAGGAGAGCACCATTATCGTGATGCACTGGAAATGTCACTTTCCAGAGAAGAAAGGTCCAGAGTGTACTTCTCCGGCCCTCTCACCCGTAAAAACCTTTCAATCCTGTATTGCCGATCATCACTGTTTCTTTTTCCATCAATTTTTGAAAATGCACCATATTCCCTTTTTGAAGCAATAACTGCCCGTTTGCCGGTCCTGGCCAGCGCTTGCTCTGGTATTAAAGAAATAATAAAGCATAAAGAAAATGGCCTGCTTTTTAAACCAGGAAATGTAGATGATCTTTGTGAACAGGTCAATTTTGCACTATCCAATTATCAACGCTGCTGTTGTATGGCAGATAATGCCTATGAGGAATTAAAACAGATTAATAATCCTCAAAAAATCGCTACTGATTCCTTACAGTTTTATCAACAGGTAATCACCGGTTTTATACATTAACCAGTTTTCGGGAGGATCTGAGTGGATAATATTCCAGGAAAACAGATCATTAAAAATTCAGCTCTGATTTTATTCAACACTGGTTTTATGATGCTTTTGTCATGGGCAATCTCCATCTGGATAGCTCGAAAGTTAGGCCCCTCTGATTATGGAATATTCAATCTGGTCCTGTGGCTTTCCAGCACAATTTCATGGGCTGTGGGTATGGGTCTGATTCATGCAATAACTAAGTTCATTGCAGAATATAAAGGCAAAAACAATATCACAGCACTAAAACCAATTATCGTTTATGTTTTGAAAATTGAACTTCTGATAACAGCCATTACTACGATCATACTCATTTTCCTTAGATCAGATGTGGCTGATTTCTTCTTTTCCCCCAATGAATCATTCTATTTTTTTCTTACAGCTCTGGGTTTAATTCCTGGGATGATCACAGCTGTTTTCTCAGCTGCAATCGAAGGTATTCAGAAGTTTGAATATTTTACCTATTCAAATCTTATTATTGCCCCGGCCTCTTTTGCTTCAAAGGTCATCGTCCTCCTTTTGGGTAAAGGTATTTCAGGCCTTCTATTGGTAATGCTGGTTTTCTCTTGCATTAATGCTGTCTTCTATGGATTTGTCCTCTATCGCGAGAGGATCTTATCCACAAATAAACTGGGCATACTACCGGAAATTCGAAAGAGAATTTTAGCCTACAATAAGAGTATTATTGCCATTCTTTTGTGCGACAAGATCGTTTGGGATAAGAGTGAAAACTTTTTTTTAGGAAGATTCTGCAATTCTGCCGAGATAGGTTACTACAATTTAGGCTACAATCTTACCCAGAAATTCATGTCTGTTCTTCCTGCTGCCTTCTGGAAAGTCCTGTTTCCAAAAATGTCCTCTTATTGTGGCTCTGATGATAAACAGAAAATGAAACGGCTGTTTTACCTCTCGATCAGATATCTTGCTTTTTTTTCATTTCCTGTAGGAACTGCGGGTATCATACTTTCGCATCAAATAGTCAGCTATCTGTATGGAAATGAATTTACAGGAGCACAACCGGTTCTTCAAATCATTTTTTTCACTTCCATCATTTCCAGCCTGTCTAATCCCGGATCTGCCATACTCTATGGTTTCGAAAAACAATCATTTATATATAAATACGGAATGATTTTAGCTATTATCAATATAATCCTGGATTTTTTTCTAATAAAAACCTACGGAGCTCTTGGTGCAGCCATCTGTAATGGCATAACTACAACTCTGGGATCGGTCGGCGGACTAATTTATACCTGCAAAATCATGGATCTCACCTTCCCTTTCAATTCAATTTTCAAAATCCTCTGTTCTACAGTTCTTATGGGAATTACCATGCAGTTTGTAATTCTCCAAAATAATTGCTTCATTGGATTTTCTGTTTCTCTGCTGGCAGGCCTGATGGTTTATACTGCACTATCAATTTTTCTTGGTACTATTGAAAAAGAAGACTCTGCTCTCCTGGAATGCATAAAATCAGTTCTTCCTGGACCCACAAAACTATTTATCTCATCTTTCCAAAAACTGACAGAAAAAATCAAATCAATCTCTTTTTCCACCAAAAATTTGTAACCTGATTTCTTCAGAACTGTTGAAAAAATGATAATGCAATTTGTTTTTTTTCAAAAACTGACTAATACATTTTCATAACCACTGATGCATAAACGTATTTTCAATAACCAATTATGAAACCAAATATCACAAAAATCCTTTTTAAATTCATCA
>DATAMG010000097.1:0-23020 GCA_036260705.1 Chitinispirillaceae bacterium
AAAGAATGCCTTCAATGCAATATCTCTGTCGCATATTCTGATCGCTATTTTCTTAACCGTGATCAATTATGCAGTGATGATTGGTTATGATTGGTTTGGTTTAAGATATGCCGGAGCTAATCCTAAAATTGGCAGGACTGCAGCCTCATCTTTTATAGGTGATTCTCTCAATGCTAATATGGGATTTTCTGCTGCGGTTGGAAGTATTATCAAATTAAGATATTACACACGCTGGGGAATTCCTGCAGGAACGGTTTTAAAAGCAATTGCAACTTATACTATGGCATATTGGCTGGGTTTTTTCTTTCTGGCATCAACTTCTTTGATTTTTGCGCCTTCGAGACTCTTTTTCTTTGAATCCCATCTTATTCAAACTGCTGTAGGTGTTTTGCTTTTTTTACCTGTTGTTTTCTACCTTTATTTTATTCTGTTTTCCAGAGCTATTAAATTGCCATGGGGATTGGAACTTGCTCCTCCTGCACCTAAAACAGGAATTTTACTTTTAGGTACAGGGATTTTTGACTGGTTACTTAGTGCCCTTATTTTTTATGTTCTAATTCCATCAGCTTCATTTACACAATTCCCTGTTTTTGCATCATTATACACATGGTCTCATCTGGTTGGTATGGCAAGTCAGGTTCCGGGGGGAGTAGCCGTATTTGAGAGTGCGGCCCTTATGCTTTCTGGAATTAATAAATCTTCACTGCTTGGCACATTGCTTCTTTTCAGAGCAGTATTTTTTATTCTCCCCTGTATCTTTGCATTGGTAAGTTTTATAATTCTTGAATTACGCCATAAACTTTCGACCGGCAATAGTCTTAAGTACAGAACTGCAAACCTCCAGAAACCGGTTACCATTGTGGTCCCGGCATATAATGAGGAATCATCTTTGGCAACCTGTATTGCTTCACTTAAGAAGCAGGATTATACCGGACCTCTTGAGATTGTAATTATCGACAATGCCAGTACCGATTGCACCGCTCAGATTGCTGAATCGATGGGGGTGAGGGTAATCTATGAACCGCGAAAGGGTTATAATTATGCTGTCAAAAGGGGGTTTGATGAAGCCGGAAGTGAAATTATTGCTTGTACCGATGCCGATTCGGTTGTGCCTTCAAACTGGATTTCAAAGCTGGTTTCAAAATTTATTGATGATAAGGTGGTGGCCTGCGGCGGAGTATTCTGTTTTGCAGATGGCTCTCCCTGGATACGAGCTTTAGGGATTCTGGGAAAACTTAACTATCATATTGCCGGGGCAAATATGGCTGTTCGAAAGAGCAGCTATCATCAGGTGGGCGGATTTTCACTTGATGTTAATCTGGGTGCAGATGTGGATCTGGGCCAGAGACTGCGCAAAACCGGAAAGGTGGTTATTGACCGTTCTATCGTGGTTGCTACTTCTTCCAGGCGTTTTCAGATGGCATTCTGGGAAACAATTTTCCGGTATTATATAAATGACATATCAATTTTTATCAGAAAAAAACCAGTTTTCTATTCCTTTACTAATTATCGAATCAACACGATGGACAAGTCCGGAGGAAGATATGCTGTAGTGAGTGTAGCAGCTTTATGCATATTTTTGCTGTCCGGATGGCTTCTTCAGAATCCCTCAAGCCAGATTATGGGAAAAGTAATCAGCTCCGGAAAACCGGTTCCTGCTGTTGCACTTACATTTAATAACGGTCCTGGAGTAAGTACCGATACCATTCTAAAAATACTGGCCCGTTATAATGCACATGCAACTTTCTTTATTATAGGAGAGAATGCTGAAGCTAATCCTGAATTGCTTCGAAAAATTTCACAAGCTGGCCATGAGATTGGCAATCAAACCTATTCTCACAAAATAGGATCAGCAATCCAGGCTCCTTCCAGACTCAATCAGCAGATAATAAAAACCGATGAGGTCATCCACTCCATCACCGGTCAGAAAAGTATTCTATTCCGTCCTCCACTTGGAATGCGTAATCCCTGGATGATCAGGGAATGTAATAATATCGGTAAATCGGTAGTGCTTTGGAATGTCGATTCAAGAGATTGGCTTCATTTATCACCTGAAATCATGCAGCATTCGATTCTTAACACTGTCGGGCCTGGTTCCATAATTCTTTTTCATGACCGGTTGGATACAAAAAAAGACAAATTCATGAATAACACAGTTGAGGCTCTCCCACAGGTATTGGAAAATCTCACAAAACGGGGTTATACCTTCCTTACTGTATCTGAGTTACAGCATGCCTATTATACGACTGTCGCTAGGTTTTAACCTAAATTCCGCAGTTGAGACAGATGCAGACATGTTAGATATTGCGATTGGTATCCACTATTCTGCCTTTCTATGAATTCGATTCCATTTTGAGCAAAATATTCAGAGTAGATAAACCGTAATACATTATAATGAAATTAGTTACCTTTTCAATTCATCTGTTTATCGTTTTATTTGCGTTTTTTTCCTATGCAGAAAAACCGCAGAACTGCCTATTCAAGGCTGACGGAAATGCATTTCAAATGATTCATTCAGCTTTTGAACCTTTTGCAGTGGAAAACAATGTGGATATCTCCACAAGCTCTAAAACTTTCTTCAGAAATGGTTTCAACACTGAATACCTGCCTCCAAACCCAGTAATTAAGCCCATTAAGTTAATTCCATTTTTTTCACTTCACCTTCGCATCTAATTTGATCAGGTTCAATTAATTCCATTGAAATTCTGATCAAAGAACTGTTCCCAAGGAGTGAAATATGTTAAAAAGCAAGAAAAATACAGAATGCCTCAGGGAGACTGAGAATTACACTGAAGTTATAGAGCATCTTTCCACATTGCATTCTGAACTGGTCAGGCAGTTTCTGTTTGTGGAAGCCACAAAGGTCAGAAATCACATAACAAAACTTATAAAGAGCATTGAATCCAATAATATTTGGGATATCGAATCCTTAATCACTGAGCTTTCATCTGATTTCATCAATGATGAATGAACTGATTTGCTTTAATAATTCTCAGTATACAGTCGATTTATTACTACATCCTTTTCAAAAGTGAATTGATTATTCCTGAAAAGCGAACAATGTTGTTAAATCATAAAATATTTCACGGTTAAGTTCCGCTAAAACCGTGAAAAAAATATACAGGTTTGTCGCTGCACCTGTTGGAGTTGTTGGATTCTGCTTTCTATTCGGGTGGTTTGTTCAGAAACCATCCAGTCATATACTTGGAAGAGTAATTACTAAAGGTAAGCATAAGCTTGCAGTGGCACTGACTTTTGATGACGGTCCGGGAATCAGCACTGATACCATCTTATCTATCCTGAAGAAGCATGATGCCTGTGCCACTTTCTTTGTTATAGGAAAGAATGTTTTGGAAAAACCTGATTTATCAAAAAAATAATTAAGTCGGGTAATGAAATTGGAAATCATTCCTATTCACAGCTATTTGAATCGGCCATCGATTCAAGAATGATTCTTAGAAGGCAAATAGAAAAGACCGATGAAATTATTCATGAAATAACCGGCCAACCTGTAACTCTATTCCGTCCACCTCATGGATGGCGCAGCCCATGGATGATTCAAGAGTGCAACAATGGTGGAAAATCGGTAATTCTATGGAATGTTAATTCAAAAGACTGGCATCACCATTCTTCTGCCCAGGCTATCGAGTAAGCAGTATTTAAAAATGTCAAACCAGGGTCGATAATCCTTTTTCATGACAGGTTAAATACCTGTAAAGACAAATTTATGCACAACACAATCTCTGCACTTCCAGCAATATTGGATAGCTTGACCGCGCATGGCTACCGGTTTTTAACAGTAACTGACTTGCTCAAAGAATGACAATTCAAAACAATATCAAATAAGAATATAATCAAGCAATGGTATCGTTTTTGCGGTTGGATTCATGTGCTGGTAAATTGATCAATGATGTGATAAAATAGAGGTGCAGGTGAAAGAAATGCCGTTTGTTCTTTGTGATGAGTCCTGGTTTGGAAAGTCTGCCGGCTTATTAGGAAAAGGCCTTGTTGCTGGTTTTCTGGGGACAGTTGCCATAACTATTTCACAATCAATTGAAATGAAAAAGACTGGAAGAGAGCCAAGTAATACCCCTTTTCTGGCAGCTCAGAAAGTGTTCGAGATAAATGCTCAAAACGAAATTGCAGAAAAGAAATTGATAAATATTGTTCATTTCGGTTATGGTA
The DNA here is from genome assembly GCA_036260705.1 of Chitinispirillaceae bacterium. Classification (GTDB taxonomy): domain Bacteria; phylum Fibrobacterota; class Chitinivibrionia; order Chitinivibrionales; family Chitinispirillaceae; genus JAAYPC01. Next base: position 4,186 of record DATAMG010000097.1, read on the forward strand.
CATCATTAGGTGTAATCAGGGGGGTATTAAATATACTGGGAATAAAAGGATTAATTGGAACTCTGATACATATCTCCATAGTGCAAGCCCTTTCTATGATCTTTTTGCCTCAGCTGAATCTGGCTCCACCTGCTCGTGAATGGGAAAAAAAGACAGTACTTACCGAACTGTTGCATCACGGTGTTTATGGTATAATTGCAGGTATCTTTTTTGACTGGATGAACCGGTGCATTAGAAAAACAAAGCTGGCTATCAAGTAGGAGTTTCATATTAACGAAATTACTTGAACGCTGCTAAATTCAGTTCAGATATTCCTCTGCCAGATGCCGAATGGTTTTAATAATCGAAGATATGCCATTGGTTCGTGAAGGAGACAGTGAGCCGATTTCTTTGATAAAATAAAGATCTGCATTTACAATATCTGCCGGTTTGCGATTGTTAATAACTCTAATGATCAGAACAAGGATTCCTCTGATAATCAGTGAGTCACTATCAACTGTAAATACAATCCTTTCTGATCTCATTTGAGCCTTAATCCAAACCTGCGATTGACATCCCCGTAACGCATACTGATCGGTTCTGATGGATGGTTCCGTGCTGGCAAGACTTTTACCCAGTTCGGTAATGTATTCGTATCTGGCTAAATAATCACCGAAGCGGGAAAAATCTCCGATAATAGAATCCTGTATCTCATTAATAGTCATGGCAAACCCGGTAATATGTGTAACAGTACCATTCTGTATTCGTGCAGCGGTGCAAGTGTATAGAATAAAACATCACTGCAAGATCTGTCTGGCTCTTCTGACTCCCTTTACAAGCAGATCAATTTCTCCGATAGTGTTATACAATGCTAAACTTACCCGGATTGTTCCTTGTATACCAAAATGCTTCATTACCGGCAGTGCGCAATGAGTACCCGAGCGGACTGCAATTCCCATTTTATCCAAAATCATAGCTGCATCAAAAGGGGAAACATTTTTAATATTAAAAGATAGTAATCCGGATTTTCTGGCAGACTGAGCGTATAGAATTATCCCATCGATCTCAGCCAATCTTTGCTGTGCATATTGCAATAAATGCTGTTCATGGGAATGAATCTCATTAATACCAATATCGTTAATATAACGGATTGCAGCAGCTATGCTTACAGCACCTGCAAAGTTTTGAGTCCCTGCTTCAAATTTGAAAGGAATTTCTGCAAAAGTGGTATTGTTAAAATCGACAGATGAAATCATACCTCCACCAAACTGAGTCGGTGGCATCTGCTCAAGCCAGAGTGTTTTTCCGTATAGTACTCCGATTCCTGTTTCTGCGTACATTTTATGCCCTGAGAAGACAAAAAAATCGCAATCAAGAAGCTCTACATCTATAGGTTGATGAGAAACCGATTGAGCTCCATCCAAAAGAACTGGAATACCACGAGCGTGTGCAGCAACAATAATCTCCTTTACAGGATTTATTACTCCGGTAACATTGGATACATGAGTAAGTGCAATAAGTTTGGTCTTATCGGTAAATATGGAGTCTATGGATTTAATGCGAAGCATTCCATTATCATCAAAGGGAATGATTCTGAGCGAAGCACCATTGTTTTTACAAATCATCTGCCATGGAACCAGGTTGGAATGATGTTCCATCTCGGTAATAATTATCTCATCATTGGTTTTCAGATTATATTTGCCAAATGACTGTGCTACCAGATTAATTGATGCAGTAGTTCCGGATGTGAAAATGATTTCCTGAGGGCTTTTGGCACCAATGAATTGTCGCACAGCTTCTCTGGCAGATTCATAAAGCACGCTGGCCTTTTCGCTGAGATAGTGACTACCCCTGTGGACATTACTGTTCCAATGAGAATAAAATGATTTTATCTGATCCAATACTGAAAGGGGTTTCTGGGTAGTTGCCGCATTGTCCAGATACACCAGTGGTTTACCGTAAATCACAGATTCAAGAATAGGGAAATCGCAGCGTATTTTTTCAACATCCAGAAATGCTTTCAAGTTGCCTCTTTTGATATCTGTAACAAAGAAAACCATTTCATTTTATCTGTTCTGAGCATATCAGTTTTGAGACCAGCTGCTCTAATATCTCTGGTAATCGATTCAACAGTAAATTTGTATGAATACTCGGTGTGTATAGTTTCCAGCTCTTCAATAAAAATGTCTGATTTTAAACCAGGTATGGAAACAGCCATTGCTTTTTGCGCTCTCAGATACATTTCGATACAATGAAGATCTTCATTGTAAGTTGCGAAATGATCGAACAGAAGTGGATTGAAATTGGAACCGGTTATGGAATTAATAACATTAAGAATGTTTCTGTTGAAAAGAGCTGTAATATTGGCACTGTCGTTGTAAGCTTTTTCCAGATATTCTTTATTTTTTACCATGTCAACTCCAAGAAGAAAAACATCACCCGGGTGCATTAAAGAGCAGATCTTCTTGAGAATCTCAATGCGTTGATGACTGGGAAAGTTGCCAATGGTACTGCCAAAAAAGCAGAATATCCGCTTCTTTTCTTGAGGTATACAGAAATTCTGGTCAAGAAAATTTGCCGCTATACAATGAACTTTTATTCCTGAATAGTTAGCTATAATCGTTTGGGCTGATTCCTTTAGGGTATCCGGACTGATATCCACAGGGATATAGCGGATGGAATGCAGATGCTTGAAGTCGACTGCATCGAGAATTATGGAAATTTTTGAACAGTCGCCACTTCCTAATTCAATAATATCAATATTATCGAGTAAATCATAATGTGATTTGGAAAAATCTTTAATCAGACTCGATTCTATTTTAGACAGATAATATTCTGGAAGGGTGGTAATCTGCTGGAAAAGTTTCGACCCGGTAGCATCATATAAAAAAATACTGGATATTCTTTTGGGTGCGGCTATTAATCCCTCAATGATCGATTTTACAACTTCCTCCCCATTAAGCTCCTGAAGAAAGTTGCTGAATATTATTCTGGAATCTGAAAAATAAAATGGATTACTGGAACTCATAACAGATAGTCCTTGCAGTTGAAAACATCAAATGACAGGCTTTACAGGTATTCCTGTTTCGATGGGATTATTCAAATCATTGCTCCATTCAAACCATCCACCATCATAAACAGAGATATCAGACCATCCCATTAGCCAGGCATTAATGAATGCTTCACTGGCTCTCCATCCGGTTCCACAGTAGAAGCTATTATGTACCTGTGGAGTGATATTTACCGCTGCCCAGATTGATTCAATTTCATGGTATTCGCGGGTAGTATGGTCGACGTTTCGGTAGTTTTCCATATGGTATGCATCAGATCCACATTCTGCGAAAACCGCTCCTGGTATACGCCCTTTTTTATGGATGTAATTATAGCCACTGGTCTCCCCAATGTATTCATTCCAGCTTCGTACACATACCAGATTTTTGTTTTTTGCTTTTAGGATTTGTTTTGCTTCCGAGAGATCTACAGCCAGTTCCGGATGAACCGGGATTACATTTCCAAAATCGGAAACCGGTTCTGGCAAAGATGCTTCAGTAGTTGTGTTAAATCCTTCATCTATCCAGGATTGCATTCCACCATTAAGCAGTTTGACATCCTTTATCCCAGCATATAACATGATAAATGCACATCTCATTGCACCAAGTTGTCCTGCACTGCTCCCTGGAAACGGGTCATTAAAGTCGGGAAATGCAAACTTGCCATAGAGAATAACAGTAGTATCACAGGTTATTCCTGCATGCTCCAGAGTCATTTTAAGTTCCGCAGGTGAGCGGCGATTCCAGCTCTCGGTGGATTCCAGAGTGTTGGTGTCCAGAGGAATTGCTCCGGGAATATGGCCACTATCGTAGACATTGCGGTCACGATAAAATGCATGAACCAGAACATAATGCCTGTTGTTAAACTCAGCTGCTGTGCCGGTATTAATAAGTGTATTGAGCCAGTGAGCTGAAACCAATTGTCTATAACGACTCATTCTGCACATGGGAAGTTGAAGCTGATTACACCATTCTTTCAAGAATTTATTATAAAGTCCAACTTTCCGGTATCCAGCCATCAAAAAAAGATTGGCCACTTTTTCAGATTCATCTTTGTGGTAACCGTAAATAATCAGCTCATCTTGCGGATCGATTTTTTTGGATCTGACAATATCTGTCCAATCGATATACTGCGTCCACTTTAATGGAAGACTTTTGGCTGATTGTATATGCCCGCCTCTGCATTCGTTTTCTAAACGCCAGCCATTATAAGCTTCAACCGGGCGGATATCGATCAGCTTAACATGGGGAATGTTCAGCTTTTTAGCGACTTCGGTGGTTTCTAATTCGGGTATATCTAATGACATAATTTATGGCTCAGGTTTAGAATTAAAAAGAGTACCAAAATGCAGGGATGTTTATGCAGATACAAACTATTTCTTCTACTGGACTTTGGCACTCAACACTTTTCTCTGCCGTTTATTTTATTTTAAGGCAAAATGAAGGCCAGATCAGAGAATAGGAAATAAACAACAGGATTTCTTTGAAATTTATGAAAAAACCAAAAACTGAAAAAAGAAACCAGATCAGATTTATTCTGTGGATCATTTTCTTAATGGATATTCTTATTTTTTTTCTGGCTATTATTTTCGGAAGATCGGTGGGATATGCCACTTATATAAAAGCACATTTCTGGTTAGCTCTGATATTGAGTTCTACCTTACTAATTACAATGATTGTCCTTCTTTTTCTGGAATCGCTTTGGAGATATATGGAGAAAAAAGAGGTTTAATAATTTTGAGTTTAAAGTTACAATTAAAAACCAGATTACAAAGATTTCTTTAATGGATTTTAATTGAATGAAGTTGATTTAAAAATGATTATCTGTTTAATTTTTTCCGGAATAATCTTATTTTCTCAATCGGTTCTCCAGTATCTTTGGCAATTTGTTCATCGGATTTGCTGGTAGTTAAAATAAGTTCGACTAATGAAGCACCTTTCTCTTGATACCTTCTTCTCTACCTTCTTCGATGCCTTTTTAAATCCCCTTTCTTCCATCCATTTTATAAGCGAAGAGCTCTCCAATTCTTCTTCAGTGAAATAATGCCTTACTTTTTGATTTAGCATTTCCTTTAACTCCTTCATAGCAGCATGTTCAACATAAAAAGAGAACATTCGTATATATTCTTTTGCCTCCGGATCGTCTTTGAGCTCCATAAATAATTCGAGGATCATATCAATTTTCGTAACCAGTTTTTCACTTCGGGGTGATAGTATTCAGAGCTGACAGATTTGGAAAATACTGCAGGATATAATGCTCGATAAAACTTCTGTAGACTGCCGGGTATATGAACATTTCCTTGAAAAACTTATCATGTGCCTGCCAGTAGGGGTATTGGTGGTTTGTAGTCATGGATTTAAAATACAAAAGGATCGTAGAGTGTAGTGCGGTTCAGTAATTAGCAATTAAGAAAAATGGTTTGATAGAACCAAATCACGGTCGTATTGATTATTAAATATCGAAAATAGTCCATCGTGCTCGAAAAAAGGATTTGGAAAGAAAAGCCTGAAAAGGAATCGAGCACGAGAACCAGACATGAAGATCAAAATGATAAAATAATTCTTACTGAAAAGAAACCTTGGGTGCGGTTTTCGCTTCTGCAGCGGCTTCAAAATATGCGGCTTCTTTAAAGTTACCCGCAAAAAAGTTGTACGGTATTTTGCGTCGGGTTGAATTATATGTATTGGCAGCATCATTGTATCTGCGCCGTTCCACAGAAATCCGGTTTTCTGTTCCGGCAAGTTCATCCTGAAGTGCCATGAAATTCTGGTTTGCCTTGAGGTCAGGATATTTCTCCACTACCAGAAGAAGCCTGGAAAGTGCTGATGTCAATTGGTTGTTGGCATCAATTTTCTCACTGGGAGTAGTTGCGCCTGCCACACTGGCTCTGGCTTTGGTAACATTTGTAAGTACTTCGTTTTCATGTGCTGCATATCCTTTAACTGTTTCCACCAGGTTGGGAATAAGATCCATTCTGCGTTGTAGTTGATTGTCCACATTTGCCCAGGATTTTTTAACCTGTTCATCGAGCTCTACCAGCCGGTTTCTCCAGCCTATTGCCTTTCCACCCAGTATTAAAACCAGCAAAATTGCTATACTCACACCTGCAAGAATCTTGGTTTTACCATTCATTGTTTTTACTCCGTATTAATTGTTTTCTATAGCATCAATCAATTGTTTAACAGCTTTGGAATATTCTGTAAATTTCATATTGAGTTGAGTGAGATCGCCACTTCTACAGACCTCTTCCATGCCCATAAACGGTCTGCCTTCAATAGAGTAGACTGATTCAACCGTAGATAACAGATCTTTTTTAGTCGAAGGAATATCTCTGCCTTTGAGTTTCAGAAGCGCCCTGAAAACTGGCACAAACGCTTTCAGCGAAATTTCGGCCAACTGCAAAAGCTCTTTACGGTTTTTAAATGCAATAGTGTATTCGTCTATCAGATGCAGCCATTTGCCTTTCAGTTCCCGTTCCACCTGGAGCCTGAGGTCCTCCATTTTAGGAGAAACTGAACTGAGTACATCTTCACCGGCCAGAACCAGATACTGTTCTTTCATGTTTATAAATTCCATAGGGTAGGAATCGCACGATGATTCAATGTATTCTTTGTCCATAAAAAGGGGTTTACTGAACCGCTTCTTCAGATATTTCATCTGAATATCTGAAGAGTTGCAGATAAGCTTTAAGTCCATGGAGGTAAGTACTATAAGAAGGTTGATATCGGATTTTTCCGGATTAAACCCGCCGCCTGCTGCACTTCCGTAAAGAATTACAGATACCAGATCTGATCCGTAAAACGATCTGTACTCTTCAGCTGCTTTTTTTGCATATTCAACAGGGTTAACAATTGATCTCATCGAAATTTCTCCGGGTTAAAAAGAACGGGATGATCCACCGCCGCCGCTCATACCACCACCAAACCCACCAAATCCGCCTCCGCCAAATCCTCCACCAAATCCGCCTCTTCTTCTGCCAGAACCTGAAAGGCTTGAAATTAGCATCCAGAATAGAAGCGATCGGCCAAAACGGGTGCTTACCAGAACTATAAAAACTATCAGTATTAAAATCAACTGAAAAGGTGATAGATGGGTTGTTTGTACCTGGTTAATACGTCTGTAATTTCCACCTGGTATGGATAAGGATACTCCTTTTTCTTCTTCTACTATTCTTGCCAGGCCAACTGCCAAGGAAAGCATGCCTTGTGAAAAATCACCTTTTTTGAAATAGGGAATACCGTAACTGTCTAATAGTCGACCTGTTCTGGCGTCATTAAGATAACCTTCGGCCCCGTATCCTACCTCGATTCTGATTTTTCGCTGCTCCATTGCTAATACAATCAAAGCACCTTCATCTTTTCCCTTAGCACCAATTTTCCATTTTTCATATAATCCAGTCGAATATTCTTCAACGGATTCTTCCCCAATCGAAGGAATTGTGGCGACAATCAGTGCAAAACCAGCCTGTTGCCAGAGCGATTGGCCGATTCCGGAAAGCATCGCTTCTGTTTGCGCATCAATAATGGAGGCATAATCTGCTACTGGCCCCTGTGGACGTGCAGGAAATTGAGTGGCAAAGACAGGATAAACTAAAAATAGTAATGGAATGAAATTTTTTCTGAGAATTGAAAGCATAATAAAAATATAATATGATAACCAGGTAATATGCCATTAAAGCATTTGGTTTGCATAATCTGTATACATGAAAATAGTCGATTTTATTTGAGGAATATTTTTCTCTTTATAGCTTTTTAATGTTGAACTCAGCTTAGAATTGAGTTCAACACTCGTAGCTTTTCAGTTACTCCTTAGCAGGGATAGTTGCAGATGCAAAGTAATAGCTGCAGTCGGGTGTCCTGTAGATGTAAAATACCTGGAGCTTTTCTCAGGCAGCCTTCAGATGCATTTTCTTTTTATGTTTCTGCAGCATCCATTGTTTCTGAAAAACATATTTTCTAAATTCCTCAATTAAAAATATCAACGCAGAAAAAAGAAAAAGAATAACCCAATCCACAATCCCAAGCCCGGTGGTGTTAAAAATTTTCTGGAAAAATGGAATGTAGATAAGGGCTGCGGTAAAAACAAGGGCGAATCCTATTCCCCAGAAAATCAATTTGTTACTGAAAAAACCTATATGAAAAATCGAGTATTTTTCACTTCTTATGGTCAGAAGATTTGCAAACTGAAGCACAATTATACCAACAAAAACTATAGTAGTTGCCTGTAGATGGAGTGGGTCAGTGAAAGTGAGTTCATTAACTTCCAGCTGCATTCCCGGTTGCCATCCACCCCGGAAAAGCACCCAGAAATAAGCAATAAGCACGAAGACCGCATTTAAGATTCCCAGCCAGGCATATCCTCGAATTAGAACACTTTTGTCGATCAGACCTTTGGATTTTGATCGCGGGGGCAAATTCATTATCCCTTTTTCCGGTTTCTCAGTTCCTAAGGCTAAGGCTGGCAATGTTTCTGTACCCAGGTCAATCGCCAGAATCTGCAAAGGAGTAATGGGTACTGGCGTTCTAAACAGAGCAAATACTCCAAAAGGTACAACTTCAGGAACCAGGTGGGCAAAGATGTAGGTGATAAATTTACGGATATTATCAAATACTGCTCTTCCTTCCTCTATTCCTGCTACAATGCTGGCGAAATTATCATCCGAAAGAATCATATCCGCAGCCTCTTTAGCCACATCGGTTCCCCGGACTCCCATGGCAATCCCGATATCTGCTCGTTTAAGGGCGGGGGCATCGTTTACTCCATCTCCTGTTACTGCCACAATGTTTCCCAGACTCTTAAATGCTTTCACAATACGAAATTTGTGTTCAGGATTTACCCTGGCAAATACCACTTCATTTTTGAGCTCATCAACAAGCTGATCATCGGACATGGCTGCCAGAGCAGTACCTGTAATCACCTTTGCTTTTTCGGAAGTGACAATGCCAACATGCCTTGCAATTGATAATGCGGTAATTTCGTAATCACCGGTTATCATTACCACCCGGATACCGGCTTCTCTGCAAAGTGATATTGCCCCTTCAACTTCCGGTCTGGGTGGATCATACATAGCGGTTATGCCAATGAAGGTAAGATCACGTTCAACATCTTCGTTTGTAAGTTTATTCAGATCTGTCTGTCCTTCAATATCTCTGTAGGCGAGTGCCAGAATACGCAATCCATCTCTGGCCATGGAATCTATAACATTTGAAAGTTCCTTTTTATGGCTTTCGTTTATGGGTATCGGTTGCTGGTTTATAAGAATATAGTTACATAAAGAAAGCATCTCCTTTGGTGAACCTTTAACAAATGCCCGTTTTATTTTACCAGGAAAGGCATGGATCGAACTCATCCGTTTACGAATGGATTCAAATGGGAACCGTTTCAGCAGTGGGTAGGTCTCTCTTTGTTGAGCTGTCGAATAGTTGGCTTTACCAGCTAATACCAGCAGAGCTCCTTCGGTTGGATCACCTGAAATTGCCCAGTGCTTCTTGTCAGGTGAAGGCGCAAAGAGATTTGCTGTACTGCATAAAATGGACGTCTGTGCCATCATGGTTACATCGAGTCTGTTAAAGAAGCTATCAGGGACTTTATTTCTACCATTTCCAGTCCATCGGAACTCACCGGAAGGCTCATAGCTGGTACCACTTATTTCCACCACTTTATTATCGATCCAGATTTTACGGACACTGATCTGATTAGTAGTCAATGTACCTGTTTTATCGGTGCATATTACATTGGTTGAACCCAGAGTTTCCACAGAGGAAAGTTTCTTTATAAGTACATTTCTTTTGGACATACGCTGAACTGCTACTGCCAATGACAGAGTTACAGTTGGAAGTAAACCTTCCGGAACGTTTCCCAGTATTATTCCCAATGCAAAAAGAATTGATGCAGCAAGTGACAGATGAGCTACCCAGGTCCCAATAAAAAGGAAAACCAGCCCCAGGGCCGATGCCACTACTGCTATAATTTTGGTGAGTTTATTTATCTCTTTTTGTAATGGGCTGAGTTCTTCTTTTACAGATTGAGTAAGTGTGGCTATTTTACCAATTTCTGTGGACATTCCAGTAGCGATAATAACCGCAGAACCGTTTCCGGAAACTACACTGGTACCGGCAAATACAAGATTGGGCATTTCTGTCCAGACAAACTCTTCTGTATGATGAAACATGTCGGATGTTTTATAACCCGGTCGTGATTCACCTGAGAAGACGCTGTTATCAACCCTAAGCTCATGAGTGGTTATCAATCTGGAATCTGCTGGAATATTATCACCTTCATCGAAAATAACTACATCACCTGGTACAACATTGGCACTATGCACTTTCTCTTCTTTACCATTTCTAATTACCCGTGCGAAACTGGGTATAAGGTCGCGCAAAGCTTCAATGGCTTTTTCCGCTTTAAACTCCTGCCAGAAACTGAACAGTGCATTAATTATAATAACCAGTATAATTGCCCATCCTATGGTAGAAAGATCTATTGTGAAAGCCAGGGCTGCACCCGCCCACATCAACAGGGCTAATAAATTGACAAAATTGTATATGAATTTTTTAAGAAGAGGGGAACCTTTCTTTTGTTTTAGCAAATTGGGGCCGTACTCTTTGAGTCTGCTGGATGCATCCTCCTCAGTAAGTCCCTTATATCCGGTACTAAGCTCCTGAAACACCTGATCAACAGTCAATGAAATATAGCTTTCCTTTTCGGATCGCTGCAAAAGCATAATCTGAAAAAGTTCCTGATTATCACTTGCTTCAGTCAACCTTTTAACCAGGTTTGCGTCTTTTATTATCCGACTTATTCTGGATAACACTTTCAGGTGGGTAGCAGTTTCTGAAAGAGGGGTCAGAAACAGAAATATCAGATGAACCGGTTTATTGTCGATCGATTTAAAATCGATACCTTTCCGGGAAACGCCAACAAAAAAATAAACTTCACTTATATTTTCAAGTCTGGCATGAGGGATTGCACAACCTTCACCGACTCCTGTACTGCTCTGGTTTTCTCGTTCGATGATTTTGTCCAGTGCAATTTTCTGATGCTTCAGAGAGAACCTGGAAACTATTTCTCTGAAAGCATCTTCTTTGGTTTCTGCTTTAATATCTGTGCTCATAAATGCCAATTTCAGCAAAGATGAAAATTTCATAGTAACTCCGTCGCAGTCCTTTTAGTGGTGAATAAACATTTGGCCATATTTGAGCTATTGGCAATAAAAGTGCCATTTTTTTTCTTATCTGCCTGGGTAATGTGTTCCAGTTTAATCGATCAGCCCGGGATTTATCTGTTGAACCCTTAAAAACAATGAATTATGTACAAAATCGCTTGTTGTGGCTTTTTATTCGGCTTCTTAATTTGACAATGTGAATTGCCGCATTTTATCTTGAAGGCAATATATGAAACTTTGAAAGGGAGCTTTCTGTGAGGATTTCGGTCTCCACCAAAAAAACAATTCAGCAAAAATCAGTCAGTTATTCAAGAAAAATCAGTGCAATGGATGCTTTAGTGGTCAATTATCCGGACCTTTCCTCAAAACTGAAGTTTCAAAATCTATTGAATTATTTCATGGAATGTCTAAATCAGCTTACTTCAGGTTCTTCTCAAAGAACTGTATATAAAGAGAGATTTATTTGCTGTGTGAAATTTCTGGAATCAGAGTTCAGGAATATTTCAGATCATCTTGATGAGCAAATTACAACCAACCTTCAGGAGTTACTTGTCGATTCTAATCAGTATCTTAATCTCCTTGAAGCATTTTCTGATCCGCAATCCGATCACCCGGTGGACATTATTCTAAGCGCAAAATCATCTCATCTTCAATGGCTGGCAGTATGTCTGCTTGAAGATTTGAAAATACCCTTTTCATTTTAATAACTATCTTGCGGTTATTTGAGATCCAATGTCACTAACTGCTTTGCTTATAAGGCTGATTGTCGTCGGAAAAATCAAAGATCACTGCCTTCTGACCAAAATTGATGAATACAAACGCAGGATAAGCTATGAGTCCAGATTGGAAATTGTTGAAATCCAAGATAGTTCACCAGAAATTGAGGCTTTAAAGATCAAACAAATCCTCAGCAAAGATCCGGGTTTCGTTATTGCCTTAAGCGAAGAAGGCAGAGAGCTTGATTCGGTAAGCTTTGCAGGGAAACTGGCAAATATTAATGGTAGAATCAGCTTTATTATTGGAGGCCCTTGTGGATTAAGTAAAGAAATTAAGAGCCTCTCCAGAGAAGTTATGTCTCTTTCCAGAATGACTTTTACTCATGAAATGGCAAGATTGCTGTTATTGGAACAAATTTACAGAGCCGGAACCATTATCAACAATCGAAAATATCACCGAAATTAAATGCTACTGATTGATATATACACCCTGAAAGCTTTGCTACGTTTGCAAAATCCTTTAAGCACCGGATTTTATGTGATTTTCATAATACCAGTACTTGAGTCAGATATTAATTTCAGTGAAATCATACTTTACCGGTTCAAACATGACTAAACGATCTGCCAGTGCATCTCTGGATTTTCTTTCACCAGTTTCTATCATCCCCGGACTGGGACCAAAGAGAGTGGAAGCCTTAAATGAATCTGGAATCCAGACCATCGGAGACCTTCTTTATTGCTTTCCAAGATCTTACATCGATCGTTCAAAGCTTGAACCGATCTGTGCTATAGATCAATTTCTGGGGCAGATCTGCACTATATGTGCAACAGTGAAAAAAGTAAGATTTGAACCTGGACGAAAGTCCCGTCTGAGAGTGTTGGTGGAAGATGGGACTGGCGAGATGGAATTGCTGTGGTTTCAGGGGGGAAATCTATACCGTAAAAATATTGTACCGGGAGAAATGTACCTTATAACCGGTAAAGTGACAAAGTATGGCCATTTTCAGATGGCTCATCCTTATGTTGAAGCTGCATCGGAAAAAAAAGATGAATTGAAGCTTAAATATGTTCCTGTTTACCCGCTGACAATTTTCATGCGCGAAGTTGGTATTCAACAGCGGTTAGTCTGTAAATTAATAAAGTGGGTGATTGAAAATCTTAAACATTATCCGGGCATTTTACCTCAATCCATCGAAATCAAAAAGAAGTTTCCTCCTTTAAATGAATGCATTAAAGAGATTCATTTTCCAAACAGGCTGGATGGTTTGGATTTGTTTAAAAACCGTATAAAATATGAGGAACTTTATAAAACTGCGGTTATTTTGAAATTCAGCAAAAAAAGTTTTTCCATGCCCGGCAGATCAATGAATCCAGGTAATCTGCCGTTGCGTTTTTCAAATGAACTTCCTTTTATGCTCACAGAAGATCAGAATAAGGCAATCGAAATATTGTTTACTGATGCTCGCAGTTCGAAACGGATGCACCGGCTCTTACAAGCTGATGTGGGAGCTGGAAAAACTGTTGTGGCTTTTTTCAGCTGTCTTCCAGCCCTTAATGAAAATTTACAAGTAGCATGGCTGGCTCCTACCGAAGTCCTGGCTCGCCAGAGCTGGAACATACTCTCTTTATGGTTATCAAAAATCGGGTTTAGGGCTGCATTGATTCTGGGTGGAATGAAAGCAAATGAAAAACAGAAAACATTAAAACAACTCTTATCTGGTGAAATTAATTTTGTGATTGGAACTCATGCTCTATTGCAAACCTCGGTCCGATTTAAAAATCTGGGAATGGTAGTAATTGATGAACAGCATAAATTCGGAGTGCAGCAACGGTTGACTTTGCAGGAAAAAGACCCGAAATGCGATTATCTACTTATGTCTGCGACTCCTATACCTCAGAGTCTGGCTATGACTTTGTACGGCGATCTTGAAATCGTTACCATAGATAAAGGGCCTTCTGGAAGATTACCTGTTTCAACTCATATCGTACCTGAAGTCAAAAGAATTGATATGGAAAAATTTATTGTTGGTCAAATGCAAAAAAACAACACCCGTGCTTATTATGTTGTACCCAGGATAGAATCTGATGAATCTGATGAACCGCTTATTAGAGATATAACTTCCACATTCTCAAATTTGACTCAAAATCGCTTTGCTGATATAGCTTCAGGCTTCATTCATGGAAAAATGGATGATGAACAAAAACAGAATGTAATGACTGATTTCTCAAAAGGTAATATACAACTCCTGGTTTCTACATCTGTTATAGAGGTGGGTATTGATGTGCCTGAAGCTTCGATCATAGTTATTGAAAACGCTGATCGCTTCGGCCTTGCTCAACTCCATCAACTCAGAGGAAGAGTTGGAAGAGGTAACTCAAAATCCTACTGTTTCTTAATGATATCTGAGCAGGCTGATCAGTCTGCGCATAAACGATTGGAACTGTTTTGTAAAAACCATGATGGTTTCAAAATCGCAGAAATGGATCTGCAAAATAGAGGACCTGGAGAAATATCGGGTATCAAACAGTCTGGTTGGGGGGATCTGAAAATGGCAGATATATTTAATGATATAGAGCTGTTTAAGGAAATTCAAAATGAATTAGAAAGCATTTTCCCTCAAAAGTATTAAAGAATTGTAAAAAAAGATTATTTTGTTGTATAAAATGCAATAATTATATTATCTCATCCTTTAATTAACGAGAATTACCTCGCATATTCTTCAACAGGCATTAGCATATGATAGCATTATCGATCGTTATTACATTATACGTCCTGTGTTCTGTAATATTGTTAGCTTATGGTATTCAGTGTTATATTTTAACTTTCCTCTTTCTTAGAAAAAGAAAAGCTCGTATCTCTGCACAACGAGTGACCATGAAATATTATGATAATGTCACAGAAGAAAGCAAATATCCAAAAGTCGTAACACAACTTCCGATGTATAATGAAAAATCTGTGGCTTGTCGGGTAATTGAAGCCGTTGCTGCGATCGACTATCCCAGATCTCGTCATGAAATCCAGGTTCTGGATGACAGCAATGATGAAACCATTGGCTATGTCAATGAAACTGTTGAACGGCTGCGTGCTTCCGGAATAAATATCAATGTAATACGAAGAACTGACCGGACTGGTTTTAAAGCCGGTGCACTTCAAAATGGTCTTAATTATACAGATGCAGATTTTGTTGCAATTTTTGATGCAGATTTTGTTCCTAATCCCGATTTCCTGAAAAAAGGAATGGCTTTTTTTGTAAACAGGCCTAAACTTGGTCTGGTGCAGGGCCGATGGACTCATCTCAACAAAAAAGCCTCTCTCATTACCCGCGGACAGGCGATGGGAATCGATGGTCATTTCATGATAGAACAGGCAGCCCGAAGTTGGAATGGCCTTTTTATGAATTTCAATGGTACTGCTGGAATCTTTAGGCGTTCTGCAATAGAATCCAGTGGCGGATGGCAACATGATACCTTGACCGAAGATATGGACCTGTCCTATCGTATGCAGTTGGCTGATTGGGAAACAGAGTATGTTCCTGAGTTGGAAGTCCCTGCTGAGATACCCGAAGATATAAATGCCTTTAAGAATCAGCAATTCAGATGGGCCAAAGGTTCGATCCAGACCGCCATGAAGATAATTCCCATGTTGTTAAAAAAGAAACTTTCCCCCTTCAAAGTCATTCAGGCTATTTTACATCTTACTCATTATTCGGTTCATCCTCTAATGTTGATACTTGCATTGCTTACCATGCCCGTATTATACTTTGTTAAAGTGTCTCTTTCACCGTACTGGTTTGCACTTGTAGTGGTATGCATGATTTTAGCCACAAGCGGCCCTTCAACTATGTATATGATTTCGCAATATTTTATTGGAAACAAAGTCAGAAAACAGATATTCCTTATTCCTGCTATGATGCTGATTGGTACTGGTTTGGCTGTTAACAACGGTAAAGCTGTGCTGGAAGCTCTCTTGAGGATGAATTCACCATTTCACAGAACACCAAAAAAGGGTAGCAGGTCTCAAAACTCCTACAAGCCCATAAAAGATGTTACATGTCTGATCGAACTTCTACTTGGAATCTATTGTCTTACCAGCTTTCAGATGTTTCTTGGCTTTACCAATTTTCTGGTCAGCCCATTTCTGATGCTGTATGCATCAGGATTTCTGTTTGTTGGAATCATCTCCATAATTCATTTCAGAAAACCAGAACTTATTGATGCAAAACTGAAATTTCCATCTTTGGGTTAAAACGGAAATATTTAAACACTTCATTCTTTTATTTTTAAATTCACATGATGTATACTCTTGCTATCATGTAAAAATTCAGTATTGAATTTTTGTTTATCTACTTATTCTATCCTCAGAATAAAAACTGTTAGTTTTTATGATAGCAGGAGATATTATGTATTCCGTTTTTAAAATATTTGCATCTGTTTGCTTAATAGCATTACTCTCTTCAGCTCAGATTTACAGTAGTGTTCGTTTTAAAGAATCGTGTTTTGATTCCATATCTACCCGGATGGATATTTACTATAGAACAGCTCCGGATTACAAGACTAATCCTGATTCTTTGTTTATGGATTTCTATGAACCTAAAAACGATACTGCATCTCTTAGACCCGTCATAATCATGCTTTATGGTGGTTCGTTTGTAAAAGGTAGCAGAAAAGACACTCTTATTACTACCTACAGTTCATATTTCGCCAAATGCGGTTATACTGTTTGTGCCATCGATTATCGTATTGGAATAGATTCGAATACACTTTTTCCTCAATATGAAGTTCCAAAGGCATTATTTAGGGCAATTCAGGATTCAAGAGCCGCTGTCCGGTTCATAAGAAAAAATGCTTCGATTTTGAAAATCGATTCAACCCGTATTTTCGGTATGGGATATTCTGCCGGGGCAATTACTCTTATTCACCATTCCTATGTAGACACGGCCGAAGCAGGAAAAAATTTGTTGCTTTCTGCAGCTACAGCTATGCTTGGTAGTATGGATCAAGGTGAAGATCTGAAATACTCCAGTAACATAAATTGTATTATTAACTGCTGTGGAGCAATTGCTGATACCTCATGGATCAAATCCGGGGAGACTCCAATTTTAAGTTTTCATGGAACAGCTGATCAGATAGTTCCTTATGGCAAAGGTTACATTAATAACGACACGGCTACAATTATCATGTTTGGCAGTTCCATCCTTGACCTGAAAGCCAAATCGCTGGGAATTGTCAGTCAACTGTTCTCATTTGAAGGAGCTGATCATTATTTAACGGGTGAGCCAAGAATTACTATCCCAATATCAACCGTTAATTTTCTATATGGATTCCTGAATAATTCAGGGATCAGAAATAGAACATCTTTCACAGTCAGCAGGATTCCATCCAACCAGAAAATATGTAATCAATACTTTGATATAGCAGGAAGACTGATCAAAAACCAGTCTATGTTATCCTCTGCTTTGATTGTCCACAGAGATAACAACAATGTACAAAATTATTTATCTTTGAGGACAAAATCTACCCGGTAAATTTTTAATACTGCGGTTTTGATACCAATCGCAGCACTCTTTTGATTTGTTTCAATTTGAAACATCTGCTTCATATTGCGATGCGCCTGTTAGAGATACCTGACTTTTAGATACTTTTTGGACTCGCGTAAAATCTGATACATGATCTGATTCAAGATTTCACTAAAAAAGGAAATACTTTAATTATCAGTATTTTTGATGGTGTGGTGAAAAATTTTATCCTCCTTTAATAATTAAAAAAAAGAAAAAAACATTTTTGGTAAAATGTGGCATGATATTTGATTAATTTCGGTTGACCTAAATTTAAAACGAAAACTATATCTGTTTATTTATAATTAGGAGGATCTTTATGGGTAAGATTATTGGGATAGACCTCGGAACCACCAACTCTTGTGTTTCGGTTATGGAAGCAGGCAAACCGGTGGTAATTGCAAACTCTGAAGGTGGTCGCACAACTCCCTCTATAGTGGGATTCACCAAAACTGGGGAGAAACTGGTTGGGGCAATAGCAAAAAGACAGGCAATAACCAATCCTGAAAATACTATTTATTCCGTAAAACGATTCATGGGACGAAGACATAAAGAGGTGGAATCTGAAGAGAAACGGGTTCCGTATCATGTTGTAGGCAATCCGGAAGAACCAGTTAAGGTTAATGTTTTGGGAAAAGATTATACACCCCCTGAAATCTCTGCTATGATTCTTCAATACATGAAGAAAGCTGCAGAAGATTATCTGGGTGAATCGGTTACAGAAGCTGTTGTTACGGTTCCTGCCTACTTCAATGATGCTCAACGTCAGGCTACAAAAGATGCCGGAAGAATTGCCGGTCTGGATGTTAAACGTATCATAAACGAGCCAACTGCAGCATCTTTGGCCTATGGATTAGAAAAGAAACATAACGAAAAAATTGCTGTATACGATTTAGGTGGTGGAACATTCGATATATCCATACTTGAATTGGGCGAAGGAGTCTTTGAGGTTAAATCAACTAACGGTGATACTCACCTTGGAGGCGATGATTTTGATAGAGTCCTAATAGATTACATAGCTGAAGATTTTAAGAAATCCAATGGTATCGATCTGAGAAATGATCGTATGGCTCTTCAAAGATTGAAAGAAGCTGCTGAAAAAGCCAAGATTGAACTATCTTCAGCAATGCAGGCAAATGTCAATTTGCCTTTTATAACCGCAGATGCCAGCGGGCCAAAACATCTGGAGTTGAACATTACCCGTGCTAAATTTGAGCAGCTTGCATTTGATCTGGTTGAACGTACTGCAGAACCATGCAGAAAGGCTTTGGCAGATGCTCGTCTTTCTGCAAAAGATATCGATGAGGTTATCCTGGTTGGTGGTGCTACCAGAATGCCGGCAGTTCAGAGGAAAGTAGAAGAAATCTTTG
>DATAMG010000101.1:0-39819 GCA_036260705.1 Chitinispirillaceae bacterium
GATAAAAATGACCAGACCAGAGTAGTGAAAACTCCGGTTTTTTATGCATTCAAACTCTTTAAAGTTCATCAAAATGCCAAAAAAATACCTGCTCAGCTTTACCAAAATCATTTAGGGCAGTCACCTGAGAGGCTGTAATAATCTGACCACTAACGGACTGATAGGTAGTATTACCATTGAGTTGAATCGCCAGATCTTTGGCATTGGAAAGATCGCTGTTTGCTATGGTGATATTGATATTATCTGCACTATCAATGGAAGCCGAAGCTGTCAGATACGGATATGAGAAATTAGTGCCCTGTATTTTTTTCATTGAAGGAAGCAGTTTGCAGATTTACAGGTATTTTCTTGGCATTTTGATGAACTTTAAAAAGTTTGAATGCATAAAAAACCGGAGTTTTCACTACTCTGGTCTGGTCATTTTTATCGGTGAGGAAAATTGATTGGATGACATTAACCGGCTGTGCTACACATGCCAGATGTACCCGTTCACAATAGTTGTTGAATGCGTTTAAATGTATAGCTGCAATGAGTGCATCCCTAACTGTACTTTGAGAAAATGTATATCCTTGTGAGCTTATTTCATCATACCATGCTCCCCATTCATTATACATCAATCCAATCTTTTTATCCTTGTCATATTGATCCATAGCCTGATCGAATGATCTGATAAAAGATGAAGCATCAAAAGCTAACTGTATAATCTGGTGATACTGAAAGTCATTGTAATTAATGCTGGGACCAGCCAAGTCATTCCAGTTGTTAACTAAGTACCTGTGAACTGAAAAACCTTCCAGTTTCCCCGGGTTCTTATCAAAAACGGCTTTCACCCAATCAGTACTCCAATGGCCTGCACCGGCGATTCTAACCTGAGGTTTACCTTCAATATCAGGAATAGCTTCAACAAACTTTGCGTATTGATTAGCAAATTGTGCAGCAGTAAGATCCCCTCCACATCCCCAGGGCTCATTTCCCATACTCCAGTATTTACAATACCAGTCAGGATGCGATGAATTTTTATTTATATAATTAATCCATTCAGCCATTTCCTGAGGCGTCCCGGTCTTCAAATTGGCACAGAAATATGGTTCTGCATTTATCAAACTGCAAAGCTGCATGTATTCATCTGTACCCATCCCATTTTTTGAATCTCCACCCGGTCGACTGTCAGGCGAACCAATACCATCACGCCAATGATATTGGTCTGCAAAACATCCACCAGGAAATTCCAGTGTTGAAATACCGCACTCTTTGAGCCCTTCTATTATGTCGTTTCTCATACCATTTGTATTTGGAATAGAGGAATTTCTGCCGACATAAAGCCCACCGTAGATATCCCGTCCCCAGTTTTCCAGCAACGCGCCATAAATCTCTCTTCTTATCTTTGATTTAGCTTCATCGATGGAAAGTGTTAATGAATACTGGGCAGCAGCATTCAAATAAAAAATGAATACCGTAACAAGCGATATAATTATTTTTTTTTTGGAAATCATAAAACCGATACCTCTCTATAATAAAACGGCTTTTTTATTGACAAATCATCGAAAATTTCAGTTTGTCTTGATAATATAAAAATTAAGCATTTAATTTCTATGCAATTTAATATGATGACTTATATTTTCCGTTGAACTTTTCTTCAACATTTTTTGTTATCCTACCAATACTGATTTATGCCACTTATAATTATATTACTGAATAATCAATGAATCATGAAAGATACTTACAAAAAGAATAACAGTGTTTGGTTTTTCCAAAAAACGAACCGATCGAATCAAATACTGCCATATGTAAATTGCAATTCATATGTTATTATGAACCTGAATTCAACAGGTACAGAACTATAACAGATTGAGTTGATTTGGATTGAAATTATCGACAACGCATATGAAAATGCGATAAGATCAAATCGCTTGAATACTGATCATTGTGTAATGTTTGTGCGAATTTCAGGCTTATTAACAAGGTGCAGTTTTTATTTCTCTGGGCAGGAATGCTCTCCCTACAACTGCCCAGTGCACCTTTATTAATTGTATGAAACTACAAATTATTTAAGGAATAGCATTTCAGAATCCGTGTAAGTAACAAAGGCTTAAAGGTCAATCAAAGGAACTCCTCAGATTTGATTTAATCAAGCTTTTGTAAGACCTGCTAAATTACTATTGTCTCGCAGTATGTGTTCAATCTACAATCCTACTTTGTAATCAATATCTTTGATGTGTGAGAGATGCCGCTTTCTTTGGAGAAAATCTTCACGATATAATAACCGTTGGACAAATTCGATATTTCGCAGCTATTTGAATAGGTTTTGCCGGATCTGATTTGAAGATCAATGCTTTTTACAAGATTTCCTTTTAGATTATAAATCTTCAGTGTTGACTTGTTCCAGCATGCTGCAGTCCAATCGTCGATTTTAAAATTGAAATCACCATTACGGACCCGATTGTTCACTACACCGTACTGTACAGGTATTATATACGTTGTAATAGATTGTGCAGTTGATGTAGCCGAAAAAGTACCATTCACAACAGACAGTTCATTGATTTTCTTGAAATTTTCTGTTGCAGAGCTTCTCCAGACTGAAACCGTCGGGCCGATCTGCTGAAAACTTGACAACCTGTAGTCATATGAGACATCGGCTGTAGTGGCATTTCTCTGAACAATGACCAGCTTATCCTGCTCCTGAGAGAGGAATGCAACAGCATCGTCGTTATCGATATCAATCAATCTTGAAAAAGGCCGGATAAAACTGGATAACTGCCGGAGTGCATGATACTTTTTAGTAATATGATAACTTTGGCCGCCGTTGAAATCGGCATGAAGACAGCCCCAGTTCTTGTTGAGGCTGATCTGCGCCTGCTCGCTTTCTACGATCTGCCAGAAGATCCAGCCTTCTGCTTTTAGATCCCGCAGGTCGCGGATTATGCGGTTTGCAATATCAAGACCGGGAACAATATCATTATGATTATGATTCCACTGATCAAATGGCGCCGCAGCACCACTGCCGTCGATTTCAGAAGCCCAGAGCCTCTTGCCATCCCGTTTTACTGCAGCCTGCAAATCGGCCCGGCTGCCTCCAAAATAGCCATGGGTATTAATCTGGCCAAGACAGGATTTTACAGTGGTATCGTAAGAGTTATAAGCAGCAATGGTTGCTCCATAAGACGATCCATCCGGGGCAGAAATTATCGTTGACAATTGTTTTTCTTCAATCTTCTTTTTCACCTCGCGGATAAGCCGTGCTTGGTTGTCGTGAGAGAATGAACATCCCTCCTGTCCGCCGTTTACCGTCCACCCTATATCTGGTTCATTCATAGGTTCCAGTGTACGGAAGAAAACCCCCCACTCGTCCTTGAAATGCTTTACCACTGTAGTGAGATAATCAGCAAACTGGGTGTAGTATTCGCTTTTAAGGTTGTTGCTTCCACCAGATCCGCCTGAAGCGCAACCGTTTATGGTCATCCAGTAAGGTGGAGAATTTGAGAACGCTTCGGCTATAAACCATTCGGAGGGAATTCGCTGCCTGGCCGCATCGACAACCAATCGTTGTCCAGAATCTTTGGTCCAATCATATGAAGCCGTTTCGCTTGCCTTGAACCCATCCATCAGTTTTCCTATCCCCATATGTGTATGCGATGGATTGTCTCCACCGCCAATGTTGTAGCGAATTATTGATAGTCCAAGACCATCCACAGTATCGAAGAGCAAGTCCATAATGGAATCACGCGTTTTTTCTGGATATTTTCCAATGACATTTCCCCACCAGCAGATCGAAGTCCCCCACCCTTCGAATTTTTGATGCTTAACCTGGGGGTTCACTGTAACCGTCACTGCTTCTGTAACACCATTAGCGAACAACAATGAAAGTATCACGCTGGCAATCATTAAATTTTTTTTCTCTTTTTGCATTTTACATTCCTTTTTTATTTCCCTTAGTAACCAAATGTAAGTGAGACCGCCAGTTGTTTCATAAATTACCCTTGAGTGATAAAGCCATTAAAGTTTTAATGATTTTATGTAGATTTTTATTAGTGATCCAACTAAAGACAGGTGGTACATCCGCAGAGAGTGTCAGTTATCCACGTATATCTACTTTACACTATTAACATAAATAAGATATCTTGAAAATTAACTTCAAAGATGACCACCGTTATGGTCAGTGCAAGAGTGGATATTCCTAATGAGATAGATTGATTTTTATTTTTTTCAATTACCCCATGTTTGTACTTATTTACAGAACTCCGCAATATCGGTTCGAAGCTCTTATCACTCCACCCCCAGAGGTGATTTTTTTACTATTCATAAACTCACCTCTGGGGCATAAACTTTATTTAATAATATAAACAAAATCAGTTTCAGAATTTGCTGTTTTTAGGTGGTTATTGAATTATTTCATTGAACATTGATTCAACACTTTCTTACATATCGCCATGGCAATTCGGTTCCAACCATATATAGAAGTGATGCAGTAAATGTAACCAGGATACTCATGAATTATCCGGCTGATTTTGCTTGCTTCCTTTGAGTTGATCTTGCAACCAGTTGTTTCATCAATTAACGGTAATAAAGTAATATGCAGGCAGGATTTTCGGATCTATTCTGATCTTAGTTTTCTACATGTGAGAAATATTGGAGCAATTTGCAGCAATTTTTAAACTATGCTGGCATTAATGGTCTTTTGATTATTTCCAGATCTATAAGTTGTTGCTTAAGTTTCTTTGAATTCTTTTTTTCCTTTGCCTTATTCCGGAGCTTTTTCTCCTCTTTTTTTCCCCGGAGTTATTTCTTGAATTTTTAACATTTTCACCTTCGGGGCATTACGGAATGAAAATTGCAGTTTCACTTCTACATCACCCTCTACAAAGGAGCCTCCATGAGCACAAAACCCAGAATCGTCGCTCCCGGAGTCCTCTACCTGGTATCCTCTAAAGGAGTAGCTAACCTCGATATGTTCAGAAAAGATGAAATTAAAACTTTTTTTCTTGAACAGTTAGGCAGAACTCTCAAGAAATACTCTTTCACCTGTCATGCATTTTCGATTTTAACAAACCGATACCATATGGTTCTTCAGTCGGATCAGGAGTCTATCTCCGATGCCATGCAGCATTTTAATTCCATTATTGCAAAAAAAGTTAATAAAGTCTTAAAGCGTGAAGGTACGGTTTTTTCCTCCCGTTTCAAATCGGTAATTGTAGAAAATGACCGGTTTAAAGAACTTATCCGAAATGTGCATCTGGAAGGAGTAACCATAGGTGAATTAAGTCTGGATGAGCTGGCAAATTATAAATTCTGCAGCCACTCGGTTATTCTGGGTAATTACACTTCACATATAATAGATAAAAATACAATACTGAAACAGATGGCAATGAGTACAATAGAGGACTATCTTAAATATATGAGAGATACAGATAGCGATGATGATTTTGCTTCTAAAATTAAAGATATAAATTGCGGAAAGCAAGGATTTCAGAAGCCACAATTATGGATAATAGGAAAAGCGGAGTTTGTGAAACACGTGATGGATTTAGACAAATTAAGACGGCTGCATATTGCAAGACATATCAGTGAGGATGTTAAAATTGAAAAGATTCATGATGAAGTAGTCAGATTACTGATTCTGGAAAACAGTGATCTTTACAGGGCAGGACAGTTTAATATCAGATCAACGGCACGTGAGCTTTTTGTATCATTATGCAAATGCAAGTACGAATTCAGTGGTGCTGAAATAGCACGATATTTAAGAATTACAGATGCAGCTGTTTCCAGAATGATAACCAGATTCAGATATATTGAAAACAGAGACTATCTTATGAAAAGAGTGCTGGAAGTAATTACCTGAAATTATTTCTTCTGACAATAAAAGAATGCACTCACCTCTGGGGTAAGTATAGGAAATAACGCAAAATCGCCCCCCAAAAACGGCAATTTCATCCTTTTTTCGCACAAAACCATCACTAATAACAATCACATTTGAAATTGCCTTGAATAAGATGGGAAAAGAGTTCATATAAACAGGTTCATTGTGGAAAAATATGATGGTTTTAAAAATCTGATGACAAGTAGCACGTTCTTTTTTCCGGGCAGTACCCCAGAGTAAAATCTTTGCTTTTAATCTTTTTTAACTCTCTAATTTCTATTGCTATTTGGTTATTTAATTTGTACAATCATTTCTGTGTATCATAATTAAGGGTTATCATCCAACACCTTGGTTTGAGGTGTAATAAACAATAAACCATTAGATATCTGGCAATTGAGGTGAATGCTGGAAATAAGTAACTGAAAGGAGATTAATAAAATGACCAAAAAAGCATTCGTACAATGCCTGAACATCCATTTGTGATTACAGTGGCAAGCGGTGCTTTATTATGGTTTATTCAATTCTATATCGCATCAACAAATGAACTGTCTGCAAAAAAAACTGCCCACTACGAAGTGATTCTTAATGATAAAATGAAGGTTTATTATCAATTACAAACCCAATCAAATATTGTCCTGAACCAAATCCGTTTACTTGATAAACTGGTGAGATACAGGAACAATAATGTTAATTTATATTTCAATATTGAGGATGAAATTTCAAACAGATACCAGCAGTTTCTTACTGAAGTTGATAAATTAATGATGCTGCATTATTCCAATTATTTTCTTCAATCAATAGAATCGAAAAAAGCTTATGAAGATTTTTTGTCTGTAGTGGTTAAAGAAATAGCTCCATCTTTAAATGATAGTATCAATCTGAATATCAAGTTAAGCAAAATTCCAACTATGGCAATATTTGATATCGATGTTTCACCACAAATTGAAGGATTTTGATGTTCTTTTTATATCACAACTGATAATCCACCAAAGAAACATTGATAGTACAGATTACCAATATCATCCGAAACTGTGTGAAAAGTAAAGATTCAAATGGATTTAATGGCATTCTGATCATAAGTAACAGGATTTCTGTCCTGAGAAAAATCCGTTTAAATTTCATAGCCGTTACAGGTGTTCAGAGCCTGTTTCGTGCATAACTTCATGCTCAAAATTAGGCGTAGAAACAATACCAATATCCTTAGATTGGCCGAGCTGTTCCTAAATTTAACTGAAACATACATAAATTTGCTTTTTATGCGTAATTACATTGTAATTACACATAGTCCCACCTGAATAGGAGTACTAAAATGAAATTATCAATTGAGAATCTGGGAAATATTGCGGAAAAGGATATACGCAAAGTTAAAGATGTAATTATGGAAATGCTTATCTATTGATTAGTTATGCAATCAAATACCCATTCTGTGTTGCTGCATATACCAGCATTATCTCTCACCCACATCTTCCTCACCCTGATTTTTCCTGTACAGTCTCCTGAACTGATGATAGGTCATGCCCAGAAGATTTGCTGCTTTTTTCTGGTTGTATTTCGCATTGGTAAGAGAGATTTCAAGATAGCCTCTTTCTATATCTGCGATAGCTTTATCAAGTGGTACTGACAAGTCAATCGAACCGGACATTTTCTTTACTATTTCCTTTTTGTTTTCTACATGAGGTTTATCCTGGCCTTTTATTCCCGATACAAACGGATCAAAGATGATATCATCTATATACATTGAATCGCTTCGGTATACCGAACGTTCAACAACGTTTTTACATTCACGGATATTTCCCGGCCATGGATAGTTCAGCAGTGCATCCTGAGCGCGCTGCGTAAACACAGGCACATCTTGTTTCCCCAGATGCATCGCCATACGTACTGCAAAATGATTAGCCAGAAGCAAAATATCTTTTCCCCGTTCCCGTAGCGGAGGTAATACAAGCACTTCAAAAGATAATCGATCCAGCAGATCACGCATAAATCTTCCTTCTGCGCACATTACCGGAAGATCCGCATTGGTTGCGCCGATAATCCTAACATCAACTTTCTGAGAAATACTGCTCCCAACCGGGTTAAACATCCCGTACTCTATAACCCGCAAGATCTTTTCCTGCACTTCACGGGGCATATTTCCTATCTCATCAAGAAAAAGCGTACCCTTATCTGCAAGCTCAAACCGCCCTTTCCTCTTTCCTATAGCACCGGTAAAGGCGCCAGGTTCATACCCGAAAAGTTCAGCTTCTACCAGTGATTGCGGAAGGGTCGCGCAATTGAGCGCAACAAACGATTCCTGCCATCGGTTGGAAAGAAAATGAAGCCTGGCGGCGGCGAGTTCTTTACCAGTACCCCGCTCCCCGACAATCAGTACCGGACGATCAACTTTGGCCAATCGCGAAAGACTCTCCTGAAAAGCCAGAAAAGATTCTGAGTTTCCGATTGCTTCGTTAGTGAGATTCTCTGCGTTTGCCATTTTTGACCACTTTTTGGCTGTTTCAACTATTATTTGGTTATAATATACATACTGGTAATTTGAATCGAAATACCATTTCTCATAAAAATCAACACCTTAGATCTATTGGCCATTTTTGGCATACAATCTGCATAATAGTAGCAGACAAATAATTATCAACCAGGAGTGTTAAATATGGGTATTTTCAGCAGATTCAAAGACATTGTCAGTTCCAATATCAATGCAATGTTAGACAAAGCAGAAGATCCAAGAAAGATGATCCGAATGATGATCCAGGAGATGGAAGAGACTCTCATTGAATTGAAGTCTGGATGTGCCAGTGCACTTGCAGACTCCAAGCACTGTGAGCGGGATCTTGGTGAAGCAACTGCAGAGGTAGAGAAATGGCAAAGCAGGGCAAAACTTGCAGTCGAAAAAGCGCGTGAAGATCTGGCCCGTGAAGCTATACTGGAGAAACAGAATGCGCAGAAACGAGTCGAGAGCCTCCAATTGGAGTTGCGCCGAATAGCTGATCTGGTCGCTTCAGCACAGGATGACATATTAAAACTCGAGGGCAAAATCGAGGGAGCACGGGAAAAGCAGCGGCTTCTTGAGCAACGTTACCGTTCTGCTCAAAACAGAATTCGTGCAGAACAGAATGTAAGGAGAGCAAAAAGCACCGAAACAGTGATAAAATTCGAGGAATACGAGCATAAGATCGATCGGATGGAAGCAGAGGCAGGATTGATTAATCCCACAATTCAGAGAAGAGATGTGCGACTTGAAGAGCAGTTTTCGATGCTTGAGAATGATAATTCAATCGAAAGGGAACTTCAGGAATTGAGAAGCCTTAAAGGGGAGAATTCGAAATAAGAACTAACAGTTTCTAAACTCGAAGACATGAAATTCCAAACACGAAAAAATAAAAATCTCAAACAGAAATAAGAGGCACAAATTGATCACCATCCTGTTCTTGTTTCGGTTTTATTTAATTCTGATTGTGATTTGTTTGGAATTTGATTTTTACTTTAATGTTATATTTGAAAGTTGTTATTTTACATTAGTCTATTTTGCCGGACATTACTTTCAATACTTGTTAAACCTGTTTACCTGATTATTTTTAATTCTCAACAGCATTAATAAAGGAGCTTTACCACTATGGGTGTTGTTTTTATAGTTATGGTATCAGTTGTGGCGATTGTCGCCATGGGAATCTTCTCTGATGCCTATAAAATGCATATAAAGGCCAGAGAAAAAGAGACTACTGAGCTCAGTTCAGGATTATTAAATAGAATCAACCGTATCGAAGAGCGAATCGCCAATCTGGAAACTATTATAATCAAGTCGGAACGGGAGAAAGAATTTAAAAATCTGGAAAAAGAGGATTAAAAAAATGAGAAGTTATCCGATCAGATTGACTATTATAAGGAGTTTGGTGTGGATGAGATATTGATTGTTGCAATAGTATTCGGATCAATTACCGCCTGTGTAATGCTGGTTTGTCTGGTACCGGTCTGGATAATAAAAATATTACGTGGTGGCAATCTGGGTAATAGTTCGAAACAGGAACAGCAAGAGGAAGCACGGCTGGTGCAGGAACTTTACAAAGGCCTCAGCAGGATGGAGAGCCGGATCGAGACACTCGAAACAATTTTGTTAGATCGGAAAAAAAGCAATTATGAGCAATTATAGAACCACTTTGCACAAAAAACTCTACCGCTCACGTAGCGGAATGATTCTTGGGGTTTGCAGGGGATTTGCCGATTTTTTCGGAGTAAATGTACTCTGGATACGCATTCTCACTATCATCTGTTTCATTTTAAGCGGATTCTGGCCACTGATTCCACTTTACTTAGCAAGTGCATTTCTAATGAAACCTGAACCGGTTATTGATCTCTCTACAGATGACGAATCAGAATTTTACGAATCATACACATCTTCCAGACCTCTGGCTCTTCATCGTCTTAAAAGGCAATTTGATAGTCTGGACCGCCGCATACAACGTATGGAGGATACAGTAACAAAAAGGGATTTCACCTGGGAACAGAGACTTCGGAATAATCCAAGTGATATTGATTAATAAGATAGGAGACTCTACCAATTAATTGAGTGCTTTTCGTATGATTTTCAAAAATTATCTATACTACAGCTCTTTGAGCAGTACTCAGTTGTGGATCTCCTTTTAAGGGAACCCTTGGGAACCGATTCTGGTAATCCAGCGATACCAAATTTTACATCTTCAGATTTTACTATTCTCATTTCTTTTCAGGAACGTAATAACCTGCTCGATTATTTTTAGGAGGAGAAAATGATTTTGAAAGCAATTGAAAGCGAAGTTAGGGATCAAATATCTCTGGCAAACCGATCTTAACGTTTCCAGGCTTTTAAATTGCAACTGCAAAACAATTATTTAACGCACCTACTATAATGTATATTAAATAGATACATCAGAATGCACAAAACAGGAAAAAATTCAATTCCTATAATCCAGTTCTGAACGTACCCGGCAGGAAAGCTTCTTAAAAAACAAAAACGAAATTATTGATCATGAATAAACTGGCTTTTCTCGTTTCAATTCTCATTTTAGCCATATTATCTGCAAATGCACAATCGGTTCTCTCCCCTGGAGAAAAATGTCAAATATCACTTTCATTTGGTAATACTCAATTCAAAGAGTACCTTATTAACGGTTTGCGAAACACTGGAATAAATCCGGGTTTAGGATTTAATTATAATATCAGCAAGAAAACGTTAAATCATGAGTTTGGGTTAAATATCAATGCTGCTGCGTTGTGGAATCGTTACAAATGGGTAAGTTTGTGTGTTCAATCCATCTTGCATTACCGCCTGCTGGCATGCATTAATGATAAATTCCAACTTGGGGGAAATGTTTACTATTCCAACCTTTTTCATGAAAATGGAAATTTCGACTCACAACATAACTACTGGATAACAAAGATCAACTCCGGTTTCTCGGCATGCTATAAATTACCCGTAAACACCCGTTGGACTCTTTATGTTCCGTTTAGTTTATTTTTGTTTGGTTTTTTGAGCCGCCCGGCACCCGACCGTAACCTCATATTAAACGAACCAGACCTGCATTTAAAAGATGTCCTGAAAAGAATGAACAGTAATTTTCAATTCGTAACGATAGGAAATAAATGTTTCGAATCGGAAACTGGACTATTTTTCCGGACACATTTTCATTCCGGAAGACCGGCAACGTTCGGATACAGAATTCATTATCAACAGACTTCGACTTCGCTCAAAACACAATTACTTAATCATCAGCTATCATTCCAATACTCAATAGGCAAAATGAAATAATGAATCAAACTGCAATTATATTCATAATTCTTTTCCTGTTCAACGGATGTCTCAGAGATGACGATCTCAAATTAGCAACTATTGAATATAATCCTGAATTTCTCGGAGATGGATGGCAGATAGAAGCTGCATCATCAGCAACTTTTAATATGGATCTTCTCAATGATATACTGAATAAAATTTACTCTGAAGATGATTTTGTATTGCTTCACAGCCTTCTGATTGTGAAAAATGGCAAACTGATGGTTGAATCATATACCCGTTCATATTCCGACCGGAACACACCCCATCATGTCTGGTCAGTAACAAAAAGTTTCACCTCCTTATTAACCGGTATTGCCATTGACAAAGGTCTTATCAGTAATGTAAACGATTCCGTCTTCAGATACATTCCAGAATACATTTCTTATGCTTATCCTGAATTAAAGCCGTTAACTATTAAAGAATGCCTGCTGATGCAATCGGGTATCAATTACAGTAACGATGGACTTGAAGAAGATGAAGTTTTGGCTTCAGTCCCCAGTGATCTTACCAGATACATACTTCAACGACCAATGAATGCTAAACCTGGCGAACAGGCCTATTATAAGAATTCCGATCCGCAATTATTGGTCAAAGTTGTTTCCAATGCCACAAGCACCGATTTTGTTGTCTTTGCCAGAGAAAACCTGTTCAGGCCAATGGGTATTACCAATTATTTCTGGAGCCGCAATAAAAAAGACAACACACCATATGGTTGCTTTGGGCTATGGATGACACCGCGCGATTTGGCTAAAATCGGCCAGCTGTTTATTAATAAAGGAACATGGGATAATCAACGTATCATCTCAGAACAATGGCTCATCGAAGCTTCAAGCTCTCAAACAACTATTGACGGTTTTGATTATGGATATTTCTTTTGGGTTGCACCTGAGAAAAATTATTTCTGGGCATGGGGAGCCGGTGGTCAGTTTATCTTTGTAATTCCACACAAAGACATGGTAGTAGTAATTACATCAGATCAATTTGCTGACAATCAGAATACTACAATAAAACAGGCTACATACCTTGTGGATAAGATTATTGAAAGTGCAAAAGATTAATCAGCATCAGTTTAAAAGCCATTCCCAATATAAGCAGAATACAGCCTCATTTTACCAGTTTATCACTGACCAAACCAACCAGACTCCCCAGAACTGCAGACATTAAAAGAATAGGCACAATTGACTTCATATCTGCTTTCATAACTAAAATGATAATGGGAATCGACATCAACACCGCAACTGTCAATCCTTTCAACCAGCCATGTATTCCAAACTCAATATGAGTAATCACAAAGGAAACGATTATCCATTGGATAAAAGCAGATATATTTGAGTAGCGATCTAATTTTTGCGCAATCATAGGTAAAACATCGATTGCCCCGGCAAAGATTCCGATTACCACAGATAGAAATAATTTTGACATATTACAGCCCTCTATTTAAATCATAATTAAACAGTTAAATGTTGCGCACTTAAGCGTCCACCTCAAGAGTGGAATACAAGACTATTAATTACAGCAACTTTTTATTCAATAATGAATATGCTTTTTAGCTGTCAAAAAAAAGGCTCTCCGAAGTCAATCGAAAAGCCCCATATCTTCAAATTTTAATTTCAGGTTTAATCCAGATAAATATCATTTACATTACTGGTGATTTTAGCATTGTTTTTATAAGTAGTGTACCAGTCATAGTAGGCTCGTTGAGACATCTGTCCCTTGATCCTGTCTTTTATCATAGTGATATCATGAGAATCCCATGGTATACTGTCTACAGCATTCTTCCACAATGTCTTCACCAGATAGTAATTATTATCATGCTCTACAAGAGATGAGATCTTACCTACCGGAAGGGCACTGGCGGCAGCAGCCACTTTAGAGTTGTAACCTACCCCTGGAATATATTGAGCACCACTTACCGTATCGGTTGTCCCGGAAACCAGATTTGAATCAGTATCCTTGAGTTTAGCAATAGAAGCATCACTACCTAAAGATTTCAGAGTTTTCTCCATATATTCCCTGGCAGCCACTCTGTTAAGTGAATCGGTAAGAATAGCCTTAAGAGTATCTTTGGCCATCTCAAAAGGCATTGTTCCTTTTTTGGATTTTCCCTTTACCACCAGAAGATAGATTGCATCATCATTTTCCATTCTCTCAGAAACCACCGCTTTATCCTTATCTTCACCGAAAATAAACTGACCTGCACCACTGATATAACCAACACCGGGAATGATTTCACCCTTTCCAAAAAAGACAGTTGAATCGAACTGTACATCTTTACAGTTTTTAACGGTTTCAGCCAATCCCTTGTTCAGAATCATTTCACGAACACTGTCAGCTTTGGCGGAAACTATATCAATAGTCTCGATAGTGGGAGTAATTTTTCGCAAGATGTGACGGGCTTTTACCTGTTCCTTAATGTCCTTATTTTCCTTATTATCTTTGATGCCCTTCTTACCCTTATTCTCATTATTATCCTTATCAGCTTTAACAATCTTACCTTCAACCATGATAAGATGGTAACCGTACTGGGTCTTTACCGGATCAGAAATACTACCACTGTCCATAGAAAAGGCAGCCTGTTCAAATTCAGGAACCATAGATCCCCTGCCAAACCAACCCAAGTCTCCACCATTATTTTCAGCACTAGGATCATCAGAAAGAGTTTGTGCCAGTCTTGTAAATTCCTCCACCTTGTTTTCAGCGGAAAGTATCTGATCTTTAAAATCTTTCATTTCCTGATAATAAACCTGCTCATCATAAGCGGTAGCTACTTTGGGAAATTTAAAAAAGTATACCTGAGCCTTTTCAGAAGTCTTAAAAGAATCTTTTTTCTGCTCATACAAGCTTTTCAGAGCATTTTCATCAATCTTGGATTTATCGGCATGGATTCTGGAAGCATTTACAGAAGCATACTCAAAGACCATTTTTTCATGCTCAAGCCGATACTGATGCTCAATTTCGCTTTTTGCGGGAACAGCATTGGCATTAAGTAACATCTCAAGGTTCTGAGCCGGAATGACATCTTTTTCAGCACGATCAGAAATGTAATTAAGCCATGGATTGGACGCATACATATCAGGATCACTGAGGAAAGCCACATATTTACTTGTATCAAAAACCCCATTGGTCATAAATTGGGAAGCAGTGTCGATTCCAGGAAGCGGATTGCGCTTAATATACTCAAAAACCTGATCAGCGGATGCACCAAGCTTCATCTGGGAAACAATTTTATTCATAAGTACCCTGTTGACCTCACGTTCCCAAACATCCTGAGGGACTCTTTTAAGCTCCATTGGAGAAGCATTTCGTTTACCATCCTGAACCCTTTGTCTCTCAGAGATGACCTGCTGATCAAAATAACTTAGTGGCACCTCTTTGCCATCGATTTTACCGGCAGATCTTGACTTTGGGCTTTTACCAGTAACATTCATGCCCCAATCCAGAAAAATAGTGGCTACAAAAGCTACTAAAATGATTAACATTATAGTGGGAGCAAAATCCCTCATTTTATTTATCATACACTCTCCTATATTTGTGCGTATGGAAAATTTGAAATAGTTTACTGTTTTTAGATACGGGTGCAAATCCGAGGCTTCACAGAAGAAGGAATACGGAGATGAATATGACTGATTTAAAGAAAATCAGACATATTCAGCAAATCACCCAGAGCGTTATTTTTTACTTTCTACCTGAACAGCAGTTTTTCCTTTGAGAATACTGTTATATCGTACACTATCTGCAAGCAAAGCCAGAGCTGCCTTCATCTGTACATCATCCGACAGCTTTGTACGATAATATATTTCATGGTCTTGCCCAAATTCACGTACCAAGAATGATTCTTTAAGATATTTTTTAATTTCAGCATCATTGCTAATCAGAGTTCGCTTGCTCTCATCAGTTAAAATCGAATCCATTTTAGCAGCATAACTCCTTAATTCCTGCAATTCATTATCATTCCATTTGGGTATTTCAGGAAATATATCCACTTTTTTGCCTGCAGAGTCCACGGTATCTTTTATACCCGTCCCCAATTTAAAGTCATTAAAACGAAGTTGAGCAATGGTTTGGAAAGTAAACTTAATAGAATCCAGGTATGCATGAAAATCCTTCACTATTGCATCATCCACCACAAAGTCACTGTCAATCTTGCCTTTTCTTTTTTTCAGTTTAGGATATTCCTGATTGGCAAACTGAAAGAATACATCCTTGCCAAATAAAGCACGCACCGGAAGGCTGGGCAATGAAGGAGAAACCACTGTATCCGGAATTATTCCTCCACTTCCATAAACGATTCTGCCATTTTTAGTTTTGTACTGAGTAGTATCTATTTTGGCAGATTTAACAGAATCGGCTTTAGCAGAGTCGATATCCTGTTCTTCATCAGAAAAGTCCTCTTCCAGAGTCGAACCTCTGATAGCATTCTCAGGACGATTAATGCATCGACCCGATGGTGTATAATAAAAAGCGGTGGTTAACTTGATATGATGAGTTTTATCCAGAGGTAAAATACTCTGCACAGATCCCTTACCAAATGTGGTATCCCCTATTACCAAACCTCTATCCCAATCCTGAATGGCACCAGCCACAATTTCCGAAGCACTGGCGCTGGCATAATTCACTAACACCGCTAAAGGCAGCTCTTCAGGAAGGACTGGTTGAGTCGCAGAGTAAAATTCTTTATTCTGTCCTCTGATTCTTCCCCTGGTGGAAACAACCAGTGATTTACGAGGCAGATATTTTTCAGCAACTTCGATCGCTTCGGGCAAAAGTCCCCCAGGATTGTGCCTGAGATCAAAAATCAAACCCTTAATGTTTTTTTTAGTGAGTTCCTTAATTGCTTTTTCAACTTCAGTTCCAGCTTCCTGCGAGAATTGCTGTAAATGAATGTATCCGATATTATTTTCCAAAACCCCATAATAAGGAACAGATTTTAAATGAATCACCTCTCTGGAGATCGTATAATCAATATCGTTCAATTCACCTTTTCGCCGAATCGAAATGGACACCTTTGATCCAGGCTCACCCCGCAATTTCTCCACTGCCTTATCTATGGTAATACCAGCAGTTGATTTACCATCGATTTTAATGATCTGATCACCGGACTGAATTCCAGCCCTTGATGCAGGCGTACCGGAGATAGGAGTCATAACCGTAAGCACCTTATCCCGAATCGAAATCTGAATACCCAAACCACCAAATTTGCCTTCAGTGTGAATTTTCAACTCTTCATATTGTTTAGGCTCGAAATAGCTGGTGTGAGGATCAAGTATTTTCAACATTCCCTGAATAGCATTATCGATGAGATCCTTTGATGACATTTCTTCCACATAATTTTGATGAATCTTTGTAGCAACATTATCCAAGCGAATAATATCAGCATAAAAGCTGTCACCATCAGCCTTGGTAGCATCGACCACCAGACCTGTAATCACAACCATCATGATTACAGTTCCCAAAAATGGAGCTTTGCTTAAAAAATTATTCTTTGAATGCCGCCCGTTTTTTTCCATTATGTCTCCCAAGTTCTCGTTATACAGCTAACTTTTTTCAGATTATGTTACTCCTGAATAAAAACTATCACCCAAAAAAACCTTTTGAGGATTCTGGAGAACAGTTTTTAAAAATACATCCGGTAGCAATAATGATTCCGCTTTTTTATACAGGAAAATGTTTAATCCTTTAAAAAATCTCTGATCCTGCAACAGACCTGTTCTGAAAGCTGTTCAATTGGCTTGCTGCCTTCAAGAAGAAAGATCCTTTGGGGTTCCGATTCTGCCAAATAACGGTATCCGGCAGAGATTCTTTCGTAAAAGGCCCTGTCGTTAAGCTCCAACCGATCTTTAACCTTATTCATTTTCTGCATTCTGTCATTGGAAATATCGACACTGATATCGAAAATGAAAGTACAGTCCGGCACCAGACCTGCAGTTGCAAAGCTATTTACTTTTTTGAGAAAATCCAAAGAGATGTTTCTTCCAAAACCCTGATAAGAAAAAGTTGCCTCCTGAAATCGATCACATAAAACGATCAAACCATCCTCAAGTGCAGGCAAAATCTTTTCCCGTACATGCTGGGCCCTTGCCGCCAGATATAACAGAAGCTCACATTCATTAGCCATCTCACTGTTTTGAGGAGCAATAAGAATCTCTCTTATTTTCTCTGCAATAGCAGTACCCCCAGGTTCTCTGGTCACCATTACCGGTTTAGACTCCTGGGTCAACTTCTGAGCGGCCAGTTTGAGCTGAGTACTTTTTCCACAACCATCGATTCCCTCAAAGGTGATAAAAACACCCCTTTTCATAACGCCCCACAGCACTTCTTGTATTTCTTGCCGCTGCCACATGGGCATGGATCATTGCGCCCTGCTGCAACAGCAGTATTTACCACAGTATGAGGCGCACTACTATTGCGATTGGTAATTAATTGAGGCTGAGGCTGACGCTGTACAGGCCTTCTTTGAGGTTCAGTTTCGATTTCAGGACCATGATAGGTATTTCTGGAATTCTGAACATCAGCTTCCCGTTCCACCCTCTCAAGTCTGAAAATATAACTGGAAATTTCACGGGCAATTCCACCCCTGAGCTCCTCAAACATTTTCAAACCTTCTCTTTGATATTCATAAAGCGGATTCTTCTGTCCAAAGGCCCTATACTGTACACCACCCTTAAGATGATCCATTTCATAAAGATGATCTTTCCATAAATTGTCAATAACCATCAGAAAAACACCACGCTCAAACTGACGCATCATCTCTTCACCAAAGCGCTTTTCTTTTTCCTGATAACGCTCTTTAACCAGTTTCCAGATCTCATCAAAGAGATTATCCTGAGTCCTGCTCTCAAGGGAATCTTCTGAGATTCTGTAATTTAGCCCAAAAGAGGTCTGAAGATCCAAAGATAAACCCTTAAGATCCCATTCATCTGCTGATTTTCCACTGGTAGTATGCTTGAAAATCAGCTCCTCAAGACAACCAGCTACCTGATCTAAAATCTCATCTTTAAGATCTTCACCACGCAGGATGCGCTGACGCAAACCGTAAATCTCCATTCTCTGAAGATTCATCACGTCATCGTACTCTTTAAGATGTTTACGAACTTCAAAATTGCGTCCTTCAACTCTTTTCTGAGCATTACCGATAGAACGGGACACCAGCGGATGAGAGATAACCTCACCCTCCTCAGCACCCAGCCTATCCATAATAGCAGCGATTCTTTCAGAGCCGAAAATTCTCATCAGATCATCATCCAAAGAAAGAAAGAATTTGGATGATCCCTTATCCCCCTGCCGTCCGGCACGTCCCCTTAACTGATTGTCAATACGGCGGCTTTCGTGTCGCTCAGTACCGATTATATGAAGTCCCCCCAGCTCGATTACTTTTTTCTGCTCCTCACGGGTCATCTCATATAATTTGGAAAACTTGACCCGCTTCTCTTCCAAGGTAATAGAATCTGGATCAACATCTTCTTTCATCAATTCATAATTGGCCATAACCTCAAAATTACCACCCAGAACAATATCTGTTCCTCTACCAGCCATATTGGTAGCAATGGTAACCGCCCCCAGACGTCCCGCCTGAGCAACGATTGCAGCCTCTTTAGCATGCTGCTTGGCATTTAAGACCTGGTGCTCAATTCCGGAACGCTGCAGTAATTTACTTAACAGTTCCGATTTTTCGATCGATGTGGTACCAACCAGTATCGGACGCCCCAGCTCATGCATTTGCTGTATTTCTTTTACAACTGCATTGTACTTTTCCCGCTGAGTCTTATAGATCTCATCATGATTGTCCTCACGTCTGAGAGGACGGTTGGTGGGAATGGATACCACATCCAGTTTGTAAATTTCATGAAATTCCGCGGCCTCAGTCATGGCTGTACCGGTCATACCGGCAACTTTGCGGTACATTTTGAAAAAATTCTGGAATGTAATGGTAGCCAGTGTCTGGTTCTCACCAGCCACCTTGACCCCTTCCTTGGCCTCCAGAGCCTGATGAAGTCCTTCACTGTAGCGACGCCCATGAAGAATACGTCCGGTAAACTCGTCAACAATCAGTATTTGCCCATCCTGAACCACATAATCCACATCCCGCTCAAAAAGCGAATATGCACGAAGCAGCTGACTTACACTATGAATACGCTCTGAGCGTTCAGCATTCTGTCGGTGAGCATCTTCACGGGCAAGAGACTTTTCCTGATCGTTCAACGACTCGTCATTATCAATTTTACCGATCATTTCGGCAAGATCCATTACCACAAAGAAATCAGTGCTGTTTCCACTGATCAGCGCTCTTCCCTTTTCTGTAAGTTCGGCACTGTGCCCGGATTCATCTATGGTAAAGTAAAGCTCTTCATCGATTTCATGGAGTTTTCTGTCACGAAGATAATCAGTCTCCACAGTTTTCATGTATTTGGCAACCCCAGGCTCCTTAAGAAGCTTCAATAGCCTTTTGTTTTTGGGAGCACCCCGCTTCACAATGAGCATTTTCAGACCACACTGATATTCCTTGCCCTGCTGCTTGAGCAGCTCTTCAGCCTCTCCGACTATTGCCTGAGTCAACTGATTCTGCGCACTTATCAGCTTCATGACCCTGGGTTTGAGTTCATCATATTCCTTGTTGGACCTGTCCACCTGTCCGGAAATAATCAGAGGAGTACGGGCTTCGTCAACCAGAATATTATCAACCTCATCGATAATGGCATAATTAAGCTCACGCTGCACACAATGCTCAGGAGAGCTGGACATATTATCACGAAGGTAATCGAAACCATACTCATTGTTGGTTCCATAAGTTATATCGCAGGAGTAAACGGCTCGTCTTTCGGCACTGTGCGGCTCAGTATTGTCAAGACATCCCACGGTCAGTCCCAGAAATTTGAATATCTTGCCCATCCACTCACTATCACGTCTGGCCAGATAATCATTGACCGTTATCACATGAACACCCTTGCCAGTCAATGCATTTAAATAGGCAGCCATAGCAGCAACCTGCGTTTTTCCCTCACCGGTCTTCATTTCAGAGATTTTTCCCTGATGCAGTACTATAGCACCCATTACCTGCACATCAAAATGAGCCATGAATGGAATCTCTGCATTTAAAAAAGAATCATGCACTGTCTTTGATTCACCTAAAACACGGTGGGTCGCTTCACGCACTACAGCGAATGCCTCAGGAAGTATATCATCCAGAGTCTCCCCGCAATTTAGCCTCTCTCTAAACTCAGCTGTTTTCTTTTTCAAATCATCATCACTCGATGAATGTACCTGCTCATAATGGCTCTTAACTTTTTCCAGCACAGGACGAATCTTCTTTATGTCCCGCTCCTGCTTGGAACCGAAAACCACACCAATTAAATCCAAAAAATTCATGGCTTCTGGACCTTTTCTATTTGTAATTCAGCAATTTTCACATCATCCAGATTTCTGCTATCAAAAATACTTTTGACTGCTAAACAAATTCTGGGCTCAAGGGTTTCTTTCTTTATTGCACCGAACTCCAGATTGTGCATAATATTTCTGGCAATCACCCTTATCTCTTCTCTTCTGAGTAGAATTTCAGAACGCATGCCACTGTCTGCAAAACAAAGCCTCAAAGAAAGTTTCAACATCACATCATGGCGATCATCAGGTCGAAACTCAATTCCTGATACAAGCACAGAATCAAATCTTTTTTTCTGCGAATCAGACTCTGCTTTAAATTTTATTAGTTCTTTAGCGGAATCAACGGCGCTGTTCACAATTTTGGTAGCAATAACCTGTTTCTGCTTTTGCACCACACTATCAGCATGAACAGTTTTTTGTGCAGCAGTTTTGTTTCCAGGCTCGAAAACTATTTCACGATTGTTATAATATATAATACAGCTCACAATAATAAGCGGAATTAAGATAGAGACTGATATAGTTTTCCGCCTGTGGTGTATTCTGCGCGATGCATCCCAGTTTGATTCAGTCATGGAATAAGCTTCTTAAAACCCTCTCAGTTTAAAGATCGTCTGGAACCAGCAAATATGTAAATATACGAAATACTAAACGGTTTTAGTGTATGAATTTAAAAGAAGTATGTCAAAAAACAAATGATTCTTACCGCAGAAATCCGGTTTGCATCAAAAGAATAATCAATTTTGAGAAAAAATCAGCTCTGCCCCTCAAACACAAACGGGTACACAACTTCAACCGGACTGCCATCCGCAACAACAGGAAATTGCCAACGTTTAATATAGCGGATGATAGTCTCGTCAAATTCACTGTTCTGTGTGGTTGATTTTACTATAGTTACACTGGATACAGCTCCAGATGGCAAAATGACAAATTTTATGGTAAGATTGCCCTTTAAAGAAGGATCCCGTTTCAACCAGTCTTCAAATACCCGTTTTAAACGTTGCGTTTCCCGGTTAACAATCTTCTGAATAACCGACTGGCTCCTATCTGCAAGGTTAGATGATTCTCCAGTTATCTCCGGAGGTACCGAAGAGATATTCACTGAAGCAGTAGAAGCAACCTGAACTATCTCTTTTCTTCCAAATTCCTGCTTTTGAATACTAATATCCTCAGAACTTGTCCCCTGCCTTTTTTTCAAATCCTCACTGCTTACCTGTTTAGTGGCAAAAACCCCCTTGGTAACTTTAATCTCACCTACATCAGAAACGCTCTCTGCAGCAGTCCCCAAAAGATCGGAAGCACTGCTTATCAACCCACCACTACTTCCGGATGCAGTAATGGCAGCAAAAATTCCCGAAGACTGAACCTGCTGAGCAATCTGTTCACGTTTCTGACGCCTCTGCTCACTGCTGGCCTCTTTTCTTTGCTGCTTTTCAATAAATGTTTCTTTTTCACGGTCTACATTTACTGTTTCGGTCTCCTTTTTTTCTTCAACTTTCTGCTCAGTCACATCCTTTTTGTCCACCTTCTGTTGTGTTTCTTTGGGTATGACCACCTCTGGTTTAGGCTGATTTAATACCAGACGAGCATATCTTTCCTGAATTTTCTCAATCTCTTTATCTGTAACCACCTCAGATGGTTTTCTTAAAGACAGAATACCGATAATACTGAAAACCACCACAAAACAACAAAGAAGAATTAAGGTGAAGCGTGGTTCAAAACGTGAGAATATCCCCTTCTTAAACTCTTTTGGAAAAGAGTTCGGGGAGATATTGCCCGGGACACCGAATATAGCAATACCCGTTTTATCGTTTGACATCAGTCCTGCCGATAAACAAAAAGATTCATATTGGGATAACCAGCCTGCCCGCAGGTATACATAACTCTGGTCAATATATTATAAGGGATCTCAACATCCCCCTGAATAGTAATTTCCCCGGAGAATTCTTTTCCTGAGATCTTCGACATCTTTCTGGCTTCTTCAGAATACTTAACCAGCACATCATATAGTGACTTAATAAGAAATTCTTTCTGTCCGGCAATCTTTGCATAAGACTGCTCATCGATAACCAGGCTGTTTTCCACCATTATGGAATTTCTAGCCATTTTCACACTCAGTGATTCTTTTGCCCTCTTTTCAACCGTAGATTGAGGAAGTGTAAGATTATCTGCAGGAGTAACAATAGCCCCTTCGGTGGAAAAGTTCTTAAGAAGAAAGACCAGAATAATAGTAAACATATCC
This sequence comes from Chitinispirillaceae bacterium, assembly GCA_036260705.1. GTDB lineage: Bacteria > Fibrobacterota > Chitinivibrionia > Chitinivibrionales > Chitinispirillaceae > JAAYPC01. Next base: position 23,272 of record DATAMG010000101.1, read on the forward strand.
ATCATGGAAGTGATGTTGAGCTTGGCCTCTTCCCCACCCCTTCTTCTTCTTGCCTGACGGGCAGCTCTGGGATTTGCCATTATTGAATTATACCTCCTGCAATGGAAACATTGGGAAAAAGGGGCACTTTACCTGCTTGAGTTGAAGTTCCCCTGGCTGCATCCATGACTGCTATAACAGTCTGATACTTTATTTTATCTTCTGCAACGATTTTAACATTCTGATGATCACTGAAAAAAGGCAGTCTGCTCAGATTGTTTTTAGTATACAGAATATAAAGTTGCTCAAGAGACAACCCCATATTGAGATCAGGTTTAACAGTACGGATCAGCTCCTGTAAAACTTTCTTTTTAATATCTGCCAGACGAAGGTTTAATGCAGTGAAATCATATTCACCATTTATAAGCGGAATCTCAACTAAACCTTTTTCAACAGTGTCCTGTTTGAAATAATGGAAAATATTAAAACCTTTAGAATTGATGACAACTCCCAGGTCAAGTTTTGCATCCTTTTGAGCATCGTTTCCTCCTCCCTCAGATACACCCTGAGCAGATTCCGGTAACTTGATTTCAATCATTCCAATTTTTATAAATTCTGATGAAGAAAGAAGTAGCGGAATAAGCACAACCATCAGATTCATAAAAGGAACCATATTAGGTTCAAGCTCAACTTCCTCTTTCACCCTTCCGGTAGAGATTTTATAGCTTTTCTGTATGGAATTTTCCGGTGTAAGAAGTCTGATAAGCGCCACAACATACCTGTCAATTTCGGCAAGTATTTCATCTACTCTGCTTCTAAGCATTGAATAGGCAAGTACGCATGGAACCGCAACCACCAGTCCTAAAAGAGTCGTGTTCATGGCAGCAGAAATACCGGTAGCCAGCATTGACGATTTCTGAGCAGGTGAGACATCGGGTTGAGCAACTGCGGCAAAAGCAATAATAAGTCCGTAAATGGTTCCCATCAACCCCAGAAGAGTAGCGATATTGCCAGTAACAGCAATCAAGCTGAGTCTTTTCTCAAGCCGGGGGATAATATGTAAAGCCTGCTCCTCCATGGCACTTCTAAAGAGGTCTGGAACAGCCTGGAATCTCTGAATTCCTGCCAACAGTATTGATGGTAGAGGTCTGCGGGAACCTGATCTGCAAAGTGCCTCAGCTTCCGGCAATTTGTTTTCCTTTATCAACTCAGATATGCGATCCATCAGTGCGGCTGCATTTACATTAGAATAAAAACCGATCTGTATCCATCTTTCCAGTATTACCAGCAAAGCAACAAAAGCGATTGCCGCCAGTATCCACATGAAAAGATAACCGCTCTGGTCCGGTCGAAAAGACCTGATAATTTCATCCAGTATATTCATAGCTTCAGATGGTTATCTCTTTAATCAGTTTGTCATCGGTAAAAATTTTAATGTTATTGTGGGTCACATGTAAACCGACACCATCTTTGAGCTGTGAAGCAGCAATATGGAACTTGTGTGTTTTGTATGAGCGTTCCACCAGAATATTGACTAATCTTAAAGAGTATTCATCTATCTGATCTATGAGATTCTGGGTCTTGCCTCTGAAAAAAGTATAAAGAGCAATAGAGGGAATGGCAATCAAAAGCCCCAGATAGGTGGTGTTCATAGCAGCAGAGATGCCGTTTGCCAAAAGAGCAGATTTTTCTGCCGGATCGATTCCTGGCTTACCCACCGCAGCAAAGGCCATAATGAGTCCGTAAATGGTTCCCATAAGCCCCAGAAGAGTCGCAATGTTTCCAATTGTCCCTAGAAATCCCGTCCTTTTTTCCAGCTGCGGAATAACCCTCAACGTAGATTCATCAACCGCGTTTCTAATACGCTCTGCACCAGAACCGGCCTCTTTTAATGCATCTCTGAAAACCTGCCCCAATGCAATTTTTCCGGACTTTTCCACTAATTTCTGAGCAGATGCAATATCATCCTTCTGTATGAAACCAAGTACATCCTTAACAAAAAGTTCAACCCGAAATGTAGTTCTGCTGGAAAGAAAGAAAAACCGCTCAATTGCAATGGCAAGCCCAACCACCCCAGCACCTAAAATAACCCACATGAAATACCAACCAGATTGCGATGGATTAAAGGAGTAAGAAAACATCTCCCAGAAATTCATATATTTGACCTCCGAAGGTATATTGAAAGCCACAGTTTGCAGCAATTCAGTTTTTCTGTTTTTAAATGAAACACATCAACCCTATGTTTTTCCTTAATGATTAAGAAAAATATATTTTAATAAAGAGAAAGCACATTTTCAAGGTACCATATTGGTAATTCGCGTATTTTCAAATTTAAAAGGTCCCCGGTTTGGTATATCATCAATAATTTTTTTATCAACAGAAACAGTTATATCACCACTTCCACCCAGACTATGCAAAATTATAGGCTCAAAAACCGGCCGTTGCTCGGCCTGAATAAGCACTAGTTGGGGCCGTCTGATCTTTCCCTCGATGCGCTTCTCCTCAAAAACCATTTTTTTTAGAGACCCGTTTTCCCCGGAATTCTGCGCATGGCTGATTATGATAAAAACCATAACAATCAGAAGTATAGCAGTTTTCTGAATCATTAAAAATCCTTTAATGCAGAAAATCCGTAACCTGTTGAATGGATTGAAGCTACTTTTTTTCCTGTTTGAATTTTTATTATACTTTCTGGACTTGCCGGTAGCAACAACTCTATTGTTATGCTCAGCCGAATCCATGCCAGAAATAGTTTATTGGATGCAATCAAAATGCAGATGTCCAAGAGTTTCAAAATGTATATTTTCGGTTATAATCGAACTTATAATATTAACTTAATTTTATCATTTTTAAAAAAAGGAATATTGTGAACGATATTTTACAACGCGCACGTGAAATAATCGAAGCAGAAGCAAATGCCTTATTAAATATTCCTCTGGATTTCGGTTTTGAACAGGCAGTCTCTATTCTCTATAATTGCAAAGGGAAAATAATCACTACCGGCATGGGCAAAGCAGGCAACATCGCCCGCAAAATAGCCGGAACACTCTGCTCTACTGGAACACCAGCATCATTTCTGCACCCCGGAGAAGCAGCTCATGGTGATCTGGGATTACTGGCCACCGGAGATGTGATTTTAGCATTCTCCACCAGCGGGAAAACCCGCGAAGTTATAGAAATGCTTGAACTGGCCCACCATTTTGGTATAGATAAAATTATCGGGATTACCTCTCACCCTGACTCGGAAATCCGCTCATTAAGCAATGTTGTCATCAATATGGGCGAAATCAAAGAGCCATGTTTATTGGGATTAACTCCATCTTCAAGCACCACAGTTATGCTGGCTATCGGTGATGCACTGGCTTTAACCCTTATGGAAAAAAAACAATTCAGCAAAGATCAATATGGACTCAGACATCACGGTGGATACCTTGGCCAGAAATCCCGACAACCGTTAATCGATTCCACAGATAAGCTTTGATTACCAGAAATCAGGATCAAAAGTGAGCAGTTATTGCGAAAGGATAACAAATGAATGAATGCTGCGACTTTTTAGTTATTGGCAGTGGTATAGCAGGTCTTTGTTTTGCCATCAGAGCATCTCGCTTTGGTAAGGTAATAATGATTACGAAAAAGCAAGACACCGATTCCAATACCAATTACGCTCAGGGTGGAATTGCATGTGTGCTTGATCCTCAAGACAGCTTCGAAAATCACATCCGTGATACTTTAACAACCGGTAAAGATCTTTGTAATGAAGAATCAGTCAGAATACTGGTGGAAGAGGGGCCGCAGCGAATCAAAGAACTTCTTGAATGGGGAGTCAATTTTTCCAAATCAGAAAAAGAAACCAACCCCTACCATCTGCATTTAGGCAAAGAGGGCGGCCATTCAGTCAACAGAATAATTCATGCTCATGACCTTACTGGCAGAGAGGTGGAAAAAAACCTTCTAAGACAAGCCAGAGAATCAAAATCCATAAGAATTCTTGAACATCATAGCGCCATTGACCTTATAACTACCCACCATCTTTGCAGAACACAAATTACCCGTAACCGCTGTTATGGTGCCTACATTCTGGACGATCTAACCAGAACCATATTTGCCATACAGGCAAAAGTCACCTGCCTGGCCACCGGAGGCGCCGGCAAAGTATATCTGCACACAACCAATCCGGATATCGCTACCGGTGATGGCATTGCCATGGCTTATCGCTCCGGAGCTCTAATTGCCAATATGGAATTTATTCAGTTCCACCCAACCACCCTGTTCCATGAAAAAGCGAACTCATTTCTTATTTCTGAAGCACTGCGCGGCCATGGAGCCATCCTGCGAAATGCCTCAGGTGCAGAATTCATGGAAAAATATCATCCTATGAAATCTCTGGCACCACGGGACATTGTCGCACAAGCCATAGATAAAGAAATGAAGCTTTCAGGAGAGCCATGTGTTTTCCTGGATATTCGCCACAGCCCGGCAGAAGCAACCATAAAGCATTTCCCCAACATCTATGCCAGATGTAAAGAGTTTGGAATCGATATAACCAAAGACCTCATTCCGGTAGTTCCAGCCGCCCACTATCTTTGCGGAGGAATCAAGGTTGATACATTTGGCCGAACAAGTATCGATAATCTCTATGCCTGCGGCGAAGTTTCCTGCACCGGCGTGCATGGAGCAAACCGTTTAGCCTCAAATTCACTGCTTGAAGCACTTGTTTACTCCCGGCGCGCCGCAGATTTTTCTTCAGAGCAACTCCAATCAATAAAACATGTACCCTCCCAATCAATACCTTCCTGGGATGATAGCGGTACAATAGACAATGAAGAATGGATACTTCTTGCACATAACTTTAAGGAAATTCAATCAATCATGTGGGATTATGTAGGAATAGTGCGTTCAAACATCCGGCTCCACAGAGCTTTACGTAGAATAAACCTGCTGGAAAAAGAGATTGACGACTTTTATAAACGCACCAGAATTACCGCCCAGCTTCTTGAATTACGTAACATTGTCACTACAGCTAAACTTATTGTGATTTCAGCTATAAAACGCAAAGAAAGCCGGGGCCTTCATTACACAACCGATTATCCGGAGCAAAATAACCGCTACTGGAAACATGATACTGTAATTTCAAAAACGGCTCTTTCATGAACTGGTGGATTTTTTTATTTGCAGCTGCAATAATTTTTTCCATTGCAAGATATGGAAAACAACATCTGGCTGTCAAAAAAAAAATTATGTTCATTACCTTGCGAATCGTCCAGGCAATACTGATCTGTATTGCTTTTTTTTGAACCGGTTTTCCATTTTCACCGTTTTTTTTCAACTCAAAAGACAATTCCAGTACTTGTCGATGCATCCCAGAGCATGTCACTGTTTGGACCCGAATCAACGGTTATACCGTTTTTAAAAAGACTCCAGCAAATAAATGAAACTATAGACTCGAAAAGAAAAAAGTATCACATTTTTCTTTTCGGGGATTCATTGCGAGATCTGTCAAAGTTAGAAGATCTTAAGTTCATGGATAAAACGAGTCAATTTCCAACAGACTGCAGTAAATACCTCAATGACAGTGAATTGGTTATTATATCTGATGCAAACTGGACAAATACCTTTCCTGTTGATTTTTTCGCAGATAAGAATATTCAATACCTGCATATGAGCGACTTTGAAAATGCGCCATTTCTTCGTATATTGCATTCAGAAATCACCAGCACCCCGGCAGATTCCATAGCAACACTGCAAGTAGCTATAGATGGCAGAATAGAAGAAAGTAAACCGGTTAATCTAAAAATAATGGAAAATCAGAAAATCATTAACCGGTTTTCCATAAACGAAAGCGCCGGATACTTCAAACGCAATCTGGAAATTAAACTGCCATCAACGTCCCCTGGAATACATCTTTACAGGTTAAATGCATTTATTTCCGATTCATTACACACCAATGATTATATGATCAGATATGTTGCGCCACAAAACTTCCTTTACGATCTTCAGTCAACTTCACCCTCCCTTGATCGCCGATTCTTAGCCCTCTCTATTTCCAAACATCCGGAATTCAAAAAAACGACAAAGCAAACAAGTTAAAAAACGATTGCATATTCTTTTTTGATTGGACCGATACAACCTTTGAAATTCTTAAAAAACTTAAAACCGATGGTATTGCGGTTTTTACCGGATGCCTTCCATGTCCCAAATATCAAACTGTCAGCCCATCGGACTATCACTATATAAAATCAGAATCTCTTGCACCTGAACTTGCTAATGACCTTTTTCTGCAAAAACTTCCACCACCATCGAAGGTTTTACATTGCCCGGAGATATTTGCTCAAACTCCGATAATTTCCATCTCACAATACAAACAAGATACAGTGCATATTTTATTCAATACAGAATGGAATGGACATAAGGCTCTGTTTTTTGCAGCAACAGATTTCTGGAAAATGGATTTCTGGCCTATGTCTGTGGAATACAGCGAAGAACAGGCATTCACATTTTCTGAATTCTTTTTCAATCTTCTTAAAGATCAGTTACTATCCAGTATCTCTGAACAGTTCTACATCTACCCTGCACAAAACACTGATGAATCCGACTCTGTCCGCCTTAGAATTTCTTTTCCATCCACAATTCCGGTATCCAGTAAATCTGATATTCGGATTTTTATTAAAAACAGCGAAGGGAAACCGGTTCTGGACACCACTGTTGAAGCAGTAAATACCGGTTCACAAAAACAGAAAATCACTATCAGACCGATTTTATCAGGCAGCTACTTCCTAAGCAGCACAATTACTTCGAAAGATAATAATTACAATTTCTCTGATTCTTTATTTATCGATAAGTGTCAAAGAGAACTGCAGATTTCTGGACAAAACGATCCTCTGTTAAGCGAAATCGGTCAGCCAATAAGCCCTGAAGACAGCATCAGATTAATCCAAAATCTTATTTCAGAAAATTCCGGAAATGAGCTTTTCATCGAAGATATTTTTCAACTCAAACGCAGCTGGTGGCTGCTTTCTCTGATTTTAATTTTTCTGGGAATCGAATGGATTTACAGAAGATCTACAGGCTTGGATTGAACTTATTCGTATGTAGTAATTATATTGTAGGCTTTCATTTTCATATATAGAGTCTTGGGGTTGATTTCAAGCAATTTAGCGGCTTTCCCTTTATGCCCATTGACCATGCCAAGTACATTGACGATGTGCTTTCGCTCCATTTCTCTTAGAGAAAAGACTCCTGTATCAGTTGAAACGACCACTGGAGAAGTAACCGGTTCACTTTCAGTTTTTTTATTTACCTTAAGAAATGACAGATCATCCGCATTTATTACCTTTTTTGGTACCAGTATACAGGTTCTTTCCACAAGATTCTTTAGTTCACGTACATTTCCAGGCCAATCGTAAGAAGTCAAAACATCCATGGCTGTTCGATCAAACTCTTTTTGAAAGCCCTGCATTGCAACAAAATTAGTAACCAGAACAGGTATGTCATCTATTCTTTCTTTTAAAGAGGGGACATTTACTGTCAATACATTCAGCCGGTAAAAAAGATCTGCTCGAAACCTGTTCTGTTCAACCAGGTTTTCCAAAGGTTGATTTGTTGCACACAGGATTCTGACATTGAGGGCAATGTCTTTTGTGCCTCCAACCCTGCGAATCTCACCAGTTTCCAGAAATCTCAGTAATTTTGCCTGAAAATGGATTGGGATCTCTCCCACCTCATCTAAAAACAATGTTCCACCATCAGCGATTTCAGCCAGCCCCCTCTTTTGTGATTTAGCATCTGTAAACGCTCCCTTCTCATAACCGAAAAGCTCACTTTCCAGAAGCGACTCTGAAAAAGATGCACAGTTGACCGCGATAAAGGGTTTGGTGTCTCTTTGGCTCATGGCGTGAATCGAACGGGCCACCAGTTCTTTTCCTGTACCGCTTTCCCCCAGAATGAGTACGGTTGATTGAGTGGGGGCAACTTTACATATAATATCCTGGAGTTCCATTATGGATTTACTTTTACCGATTATTTTTCCGCCATAGCCGTTTTTTTTCAGCTCATCACGAAGGATCTTGAGGTCAAGCAAAGATCGCTGGTGCTCGATTGCGCGTTCAATATGAATTAGCAATTCGTTAAGTGAATAAGGCTTCCTTACATACTCAAAAGCACCCAGTTTCATGCTTTCTATAGCACTCTCCAGGGTAGCATTTCCAGTAAGAATAATCACTTCCGAGTGAATGGCATCCTGTTTAATAGACCTGAGGACATCGATTCCATTGACTTTTGGCATAACGATATCCAGCAACACTACATGGAAAAACTCGTCACGCAAACGATTTAATGCATTTTCTCCTTCAGCAACAGCTTCGACCGAGTAACCCATTCTGCTTAATTCATTGCTCAATAAAAGCCGCAATGATGCTTCATCGTCTACGACCAGTATCTTTCCCTTGGTCATCATTAATCCCCATTACCCTCCACACTCAATGGTATCTCCAGAACAACAGTAGTGCCATTGTCATTTTCACTTATAATATCAATATTGCCATTACACTCTTCCATCAACTTATAACATATAGCCAACCCCATCCCGGTGCCTTTTCCAACCTCTTTGGTAGTAAAAAAAGGATCAAAAACATGAGGTAAATCACTGGCTTTAATTCCGGGACCATTGTCAGTGACTTTTATTGCATAAAATTTTGATGAATCCCTGGAAAAAACCGGACTGATTTCTACAGTGCTGTTTTGAGGACAGAAATCAAAACAATTCGATAATATGTTTATAAATACCTGCTCCAGCTTATTCAAATCAGCACGTACCATTATATGGTCAGGTATGGAATGGTTGATTGTGATATGTAATCTCGCAGCTTTGGCTTTAACCAATTGCAATATATCTTTAATGCAATCATAAAGAGAAATACTCCGTACATTAGTCTCGCTGTCCCTGGAGAATTTTGACAGATTCTCTACGATATCTCTGCATCGTAATGACTCTATATTAATTATCTGAAGATATTGTTCCAGCTCGTTTTTATTTATAGATTCCTGTTTTTTGATCCGGTCCAGTAAAGCACTGGAAAACCCTAAAATGGCAGTGAGCGGATTATTCAGTTCATGAGCAACTCCCGAAGCCAGTGTTCCAATGGAAGCCAACCTGGCAGAACGATAAAGCTGATTTCTGGCAATACGCTGCAACTCCTGTAAGTGGACTTGATTGGTAATGTCCTCCATGGCAATTACTGCAGAAAAAGAAGAACCTTCTGTACCCATATACACAGCTTTCATGCTGATAACAACGGGTTCTGCAAAGCCATGGTAAGTCAGAGTAAATACCCGTTGTAAAACAGCAGGTACAACCGAAAGAGTCAAAGATTTGAGGAATTTTTCAAGTTCACTGTCTGCAGATTGCAAAAAGGTAAAAACACTTTTACCCACTGCATCCTGTTTTTCCACATGAAATGTTTCCCTGAAGAAACGATTACAGTCGGTGATATTGCATTTTGAATCTATAGAGATGTAAAGATGAGGAAAGTTTTCGTAAAGATTTTCAAAACGGGCTTTAGATTTGGAAAGTTCCTGGTGCAACCGCCGCATGCGCAAAAGTGACTTCATGCGGGCAAGCAGCTCATCACCGGAAAATGGCTTGGTTATATAATCATCGGCATGAGTTAATCCGGCAACCTTATCCTCATCTGCACTTAATGCAGTGACCATAATAACCGGTAGAAATTCATTAACAGCAATTGATTTAATCTTGCTGGCGGTAGTAATACCATCAACATCAGGCATTACCACATCCAGTAAAACCAGATCTATTTTTTTCCCCTGCACAATATCCACTGCGCCACCACCGGTATCGGCAGTAAGACACGAAAAGCCTGCCTGGGTAAGCAATAACTCAATAAATGAAGCAGTCTGACAATTATCATCCACAATCAGGATTGTTTCATTACCGACAGTCTTTTCATAGGAGTATGGCATCAAGTTTCTCCACCATAGATTTCAAAGCTTTACCCCTGTGACTTAAAATGTGCTTTTCTTCCGAAGAAAGCTGTGCAAATGTCCTCTCATAACCATCAGGGATGAATAATGGATCATACCCAAACCCGTTTTCCCCATGCGATTCAAAACCGATGCGCCCATTACAAAAACATTCTGAAGTCAAGAAGGTATCATGACCGGTTTTTAAAACAATTACACATCGAAACCGTGCGGTACGATCTCTGGCATCAACATTGTGCAACTCTCTTAATAATTTACTATTATTATCCTTTGTTGTGGCATTTTCTCCAGCAAAACGGGCACTGAATACTCCCGGCCTGCCTCCCAAAGCATCAACTTCCAAACCTGAGTCATCAGCCAAAGCCCAAAATCCGCTGTTATTATAAACCCAATCAGCCTTGATATGTGCATTTTCCAGAAATGTAGAACCAGTCTCCTCAATTTCCACCGGATAATTCCAGATGTCTCTCATGGAAACAAGCTCCAAAGGTACAGCACGCATAATTTCGCGTATTTCCAGTAATTTGCCGATATTTGAGGTGGCTACCACCACTTTTTTCAAAGCTGTTTCCTTCATTTTAATTAACTACAATGTTAACCAGTTTTCCTGGAACTGCAATAACTTTCCTGATTGTACCATTTTGCAGATAGGGTTTGATTTTTTCCAGATTCAGCGCAATTTCTTTTATCTTTTCTATAGATTCATCCCTGGAAACAGTAAAATCTGAACGCAGTTTTCCGTTAACCTGTACAACAATGGTAATTATCGATTCTTTAGCAAGCTCCTCATTGAAGACTGGCCATTTTGATTCAATAAGGAAACCACTTTGCCCCAGAAGTTCCCATAGTTCATCTGCTAAATGAGGCGCAAACGGCCCGATAAGTTGTACTAATGTCAAAAGATCCTGTTTTGTCGGACCTTTAGATGACAACTCATTGAGGTATTCCATCATGGCAGCAATCGCTGTGTTAAATTTCATTTCTTCAATGTCATTGGTCACCTTTTTAATGGTTTTATGACGCACCTGAACGTTGGGATCTTCAGCTGTAATACTTGAGGGCTTAAATTCATCCACCATTTTATAAATTCTTTTCAGAAAACGGCTGCACCCTTCAATTGCTCTGGAATCCCATGGTTTTGGAAGCTCAAATTCTCCCATAAACATTTCATAAAGTCTTAATACATCTGCGCCATAGCTGCTGACCACATCATCAGGATTTACTCCGTTAAGTTTGGACTTAGCCATTTTTTCGATCTGAGTCGTGAGCACCTCTCCAGTTGATTTAAGATAAGGTTTATTATCTCTGAACTCCACCTCGGCAATCTCATGATACCGTCCAGCACAATCCTGATATGTTGCAGATAGAACGGTTCCCTGATGGCGTAACTTTCTAAAAGGCTCCTTTGTAGTAACATAACCCAGATCATAAAGAACTTTGTGCCAGAAACGGGAGTAAAGTAAATGCAAAACGGCATGCTCAGCTCCACCGATGTAAAGATCTACATTCATCCATTGTTTCTGTGCCTCTTTGGACCAGGGTTGTGAATTATTCTGCGGATCAATATAACGTAAATAATACCAGCATGAGCCAGCCCACTGAGGCATTGTATTAGTTTCCCTCTGCGCATCTCCCCCACATTGAGGACATGTAGTATTAAGCCACTCGGAAATAGTCGCCAATGGTGATTCTCCAGTCCCGGAAGGCTCGTAACGATCAACACTGGGAAGTGTAACCGGAAGCTGATCTTCAGGAACTGGCACAATGCCGCATTTTTTACAGTGAATAACAGGTATGGGCTCGCCCCAGTACCTTTGACGAGAGAAAATCCAGTCTCTGAGCCTGTAACTAACCGCATATTTGCCATGCCCACGCGCCTGAAGCAATTCGCACATCTTTTTCTTGGCATCTTTCGTTGCAAAATTATCCAGCTCACCTGAGTTCATGGCAACACCTTCCTGACAATAAGCAACGCCAGCCGATATTTCGCTATTGTCTACAGGCTTTACCACCTGAATGATCGGAAGATTATATTTAACAGCAAACTCGTAATCCCGCTGATCATGTGCAGGTACTGCCATAATTGCACCGGTTCCATATGAAGCCAGAACATAATCAGCAATCCAGATAGGTATTTTCTTTCCATTCACAGGATTGACAGCCATACCCCCTGTAAACTCTCCGGTTTTCTCCTTTGATAACTCGGTTCGCTCGAGATCACTTTTCTGACGGGCAAGTTTCTGATAATCCTGAACTTTTTTCAATTGCTCAGCAGTGGTTAATTTCTCAACTAACGGATGCTCTGGCGAAAGTACCATATAAGTAGCCCCAAATAAAGTATCCGGTCGGGTAGTGAATACCTTTATCTTTTCACCTGCAATGATTCCATCAGCAATAATAAATTCAACTTCAGCACCTTCGGAGCGACCGATCCAGTTTTTCTGCATAAGAAGAGTAGATTCCGGCCAGTCTACTTCAGCCAAATCTTCCAGAAGACGATCTGCATAGCTTGTTATCTTCAGAATCCACTGGCGCAGATCTTTTCGCTCCACCTGTGTCAGGCAACGTTCACATTTACCCTGAGTAACTTCCTCATTAGCTAAACCAGTCTTGCATGAGGGACACCAGTTTATTGGCATCACTCCCTGATAGGCTAAGCCTTTCTTATAAAGCTGAAGAAATATCCACTGAGTCCATTTATAATAACTGGGATCAGTAGTATTTATTTCTCTACTCCAGTCATATGCAAAGCCGATACTGTTAATTTGGCGTTTAAAATTGGCTACAGCCTTCTCTGTTGTTATGGAAGGATGAATACCTGTTTTTATAGCATAGTTTTCAGCAGGAAGTCCAAATGCATCCCAACCCATTGGATGAAGCACATTGTAACCTTGCATCCGTTTGAATCTGGTGATAATATCGGTAGCAGTGTACCCTTCACAATGCCCTACATGAAGTCCTGAACCGGAAGGATAAGGAAACATATCCAAAGCATAAAACTTTGGTTTCTGCGGATTATAGTCGGTTTTATGCAATCTGGCATCATTCCACCGTTTCTGCCATTTTGATTCAATTTCTGAAGGATTATATGTGCTCAAAATACCTCCGTAATATCAGGTTACAATACCAATCCTTGGTTATTTACATATTTTTTAAAATACTTAAATTCCATCACCACATCTTTGTTTCCATGCTGAAGCTGGTCCAAGCCATGTTTGTCCAGGCATCAACAAATAACAGATCAATCTGTATCTGTTAATTAAAAAGATACTCAATAAGCAAAGCAAAAGCATTTGATCTGAATTTATTGGTCTATAAGGATTTTTTTAAAATACTCAATGGTCTTTTCCAACCCTTCATCCAACGGAATCGCTGGTTGCCATCCCAGTTTCTCTTTTGCCAGAGAAATGTCAGGTTGACGTTGCCTAGGATCATCCGATGGCAGCTGACACTTGATTATTCTGGATTTGCTGCCAGTAAGATGAATTATTTTTTCAGCCAACTCCCGAATAGTGAATTCAGAAGGATTACCTATATTAACCGGTCCCAGAAAATCCTGACAGTTCATAAAACGGATCATACCTTCAATCAGATCATCAACATAGCAGAATGAGCGAGTCTGATTCCCTTCGCCATAAATGGTAATATCTTTTCCAGTTAAGGCTTCAACTATGAAATTAGAAACGACTCTACCATCATTTGGATTCATACGAGGCCCATATGTATTGAATATTCTCATAACCCGTATATCCACATTATTCATTCTGTGATAATCAAAAAACAGTGTTTCAGCAACACGTTTTCCTTCATCATAACAGGAACGCATACCGATAGGATTGACATTGCCCCAATAACTCTCAACCTGCGGATGCACAGTTGGATCACCGTAAATCTCAGATGTGGATGCCTGTAAAACACGCGCTTTAACACGTTTTGCCAATCCCAAAACATTTATGGCACCCATAACACTGGTCTTAATGGTCTTAACCGCATTATACTGATAATGAATCGGTGATGCGGGACAGGCCAGGTTATAGATCTGGTCAATTTCCAGAAATACCGGAAAAGTGATGTCATGACGCATCAATTCAAAATTTTTGTAATCCATTAAATGTTCGATATTTTTCTTATTACCGGTAAAATAGTTGTCCAGACATATTACATCATGACCTTCATGTACCAGTCGCTCACACAAATGAGAACCCAAAAAACCGGCTCCTCCAGTCACCAGTATTCTTAAACATTTCATAATACCACCCTTAAAATCCTTCACAGCCAGAAGATCAAAACATCAAACAGAAGTAATTTTCACATCTTCCATTAACTGCCAAACCTCATTACGGGTAATAGCCCCCGGCCCTTCATGCATTGCTTTTGATGAACCACAAGCAACAGCCATTCTACACAACTCAGAAAATGAGAACTTCCTTTTTCTGGCAACCATTATCCCTGCAACCAGCGCATCTCCACAACCAACTGTATCAACAGCTGTAAGCTGTGGAGCAGAACAGAGGAGGCAATCATTTTCATGTATAGCCATTAAACCATCTGCCCCAAGTGAAATAAAAACATAAGGTATACCCATATCAATAAATCTTTTGCCCTTAAGAGCAATATGATGCACACCCTGAATCTGCTCACTAAAAAAGTCTTCCAATTCAGACAAATTGGGCTTGATCATAAGCGGTTTAGCTCTAATACCGGTTTTGAGTGCAGCCCCTCTGGTATCCAGCAATGTCTCAGAACCGGCATCAATACATAACCTTAACATGGTTGCATAAATATCCTCGTCAAACCCTCTGATTACACTTCCGGAAAAACTCCACCAATCCCCAGCAACCGGCAAGGAACTGAAAAAAGAAAGAAAATCATGTTGTACACGCAAGCCAACCGGTGCAGAAGCACTGCTTATATGAGATACAAATCCAGTGTTTTGCTCGATAATGGTCGTGTTTATTCTTAAATTTCCGGGTATCACAAAGAAATTGTGTTGAATCTGCAGATGGTCCAGATACTGGGTAGTACGCTTCAAATCATATTCCGGCATCAGGCCGGTAACACAAACCTCTTCACCAAGGGTTTTTACCACGTTTGCCACATTAATCCCTTTGCCTGCAGGATACATGGCCAGAGGGATATCTGTAAAGGTAGAGCCGGAACGGAAATCATTTACTTTATAAATGACATCAAGTGCAGGATTTAACAAAGTGCAGTAGATCAAAAAATGGACTCCCGGCTCAGACACACATAAAGTAGTTTCATTGCCTTAATCAACATACCAGCCAGAAGTATACCCGTGATTAATTGAGCACCCTGGAGTAATCTGGTAAATAGTTTGAAATTTTTCATAAAATAATCCAGGAAGTCTTTAAAAATATATGAGAGTAGCGACTACTGCACTAAAAATCAGAATCAACTGGAAGAGAAAGAAAAAAAGATCCCGCCAGGCGACAGGATCCAAGAATTCATTTATTTTTCAGATCAACCGGAAAAACACCTTTTGAATCCAGTGATCCTCTGGTTTTTGAATAGTAAAGACCAGAATCATTAGCGCTGTCATTGAAAAATGAATCCTGATCTGCAGATTTCACAGTTTGCAGCGGTTGAGTAACATCAGATTTCTCAACGACTACACTTCCTTTTGAACTGTTTTCAAAATTCATTGCAAAATAACCGACAACAGCAAACCCCACTACAAAGAATGTGACAGAAAAGGCGGTTTTCTTAAGAAAAGATGGTAATAAGCCGAAAGATGTGAACTGCTTTCGGGAGTTGGAGCATACTCTCAAAATTTCTTCATCTACTTTTCTGGAAGGTATCTCCAGTAAATTTGTCGGATTAAAGAAATGCGTCCTCTCTTTCTCATAAAGCTCCAGCTGCTCTTTGCACTCAGAACAGATGCAAAGATGTTCTTCAAACTGTTTTTCCTGATCAACATCCAACTCCTTGGAGCTGTACAGTAAACCTGCTACATCCCATTCACTGCACGCCATCAATCCCCCTTTTCTTCAGTTCCTTTCGAATATTCTTCAAAGCCAATCGCATTCTGCCTAAGGCAGTATTGATTGGGCAATCCATAATTTTTGCGATTTCTTTAAAAGGAACCCCCCCAAGCTCTCTAAGCAAAAACACTTCTCTTTGGAGAGGATCCAGTGTTTCAACAGCCTCGTTAATTAAAGCGCGTAAGTCCTGGTTAGATAACTGCTGGTCAGGTGCCTCAATTTTAGAACCAATCGCAGTTTCTGCGTCCTGCTTGTGTTCAGTTTCCACCTTCGCATGACGGAAAAAATCGATGGTCCTCTTATGAGCAATTCCAAATAACCAACTTAGAAAGCTCCTGGACCTGTCGAACTGATCTGAGTTCCTGAGAGCTGCAAAGAAAGTCTCCTGAAGAAGATCTTCTGCAATCTCCCGATCACCAGTCATCCTTACCAAAAACCCGAACACCCGGGTTTTATACTTATCATAGAGCGCTGAAAACCCCTCTGATTTTCCATTCAACCAGAGATCAAAATAGTGCTGATCATCATTCATTTGCTGTTCTTGCATATAATACGTCTTCTCTGAAACATT
>DATAMG010000109.1:0-27954 GCA_036260705.1 Chitinispirillaceae bacterium
AGAAGCACGGTACAGTATCTTGCCATCTTTGTTGAGGGAAACCATACTGGTTAATGAAAACGGGCATCTGACGATATACTGGATAAGCCGTTGCATGCCTGCCTTGTCTCCATGCTCAACACACACAGAATTATCGACGCTAAAACTGGAGTACTTCCATGAACGCATATTCCCGGCTATCTCATCATTTATCTTGTGTTTTTTGAGTAAAAATGTAAATACCCGTTCCGCAAAAAATTCCTCAGCTTTGTGTTTCCAGATATCGGGAATGTAAACGAAATGCCCTGACTCGGTGAAAATGCCTGCCGCCACTATGGTGTGAACATGGGGATGCCAGTGAACCAGGTCTCCGAAAGTTTGAGCCGTTGCGATCATCACCGGAACTCCACAGTCGCCATCTATTTCCTGTTTACTCTAAAAACCGTAGTAGATTGACGCGGATAACGGTTAATCTATTGCGCATAAAGGTTTTCAGTCCTTTCAGGTCTTATCACCAGTAGATAAAACCTTCAAGGACTTCAAACCTTTCTGCATCAATATCTTACTGTTCTCCATCGTCATCTACTGCGGTTTTTAGGTTTAAAGAGTTCGCAGATAGTATCATAAGCCGCACGACAGAGCTTTCCAAGTAAACTCCGGTCATACCGAAAATACACCCGCAAGCGCTTTGGGATCGTAAAAACCCACTGCCTGTGAGGGACATCGGCAAGCACTTCCCCGTTGAGTCTATGTGCGAGCAAGAGGGGGCGTTTCTGGTCACACGAAGGACAGCATTAATCCTAAGTGTCTAATGGAAATAAAAGAATATTTTTTACTTTCCGCGATTTCTGAGATCATTCCCTCTTTTTCACCTTTCTGATTTTTAGTAATGAAACGGATCTTATCACCTTTTTCCCACCCACCTTCAAAATAGGAACCTTCATGAAAGGCACTTGTCCAATTCCGGTATTTTTGAGGATCCACAATAGCATCCCATACTGATTTGGGATTTCCATGAATTGTTATTTCAAAATGCATCTTCTGCATAATACCTCTTTTTTTGATTTTCAGTTTATGCTATCAAACAATTAATCTGTTAAGGATTACTCAATACTTCCAAAAAGAAGTCTTATACCAACACCTCCGCTTAACACAAAATCATCATCTGGAAAAAACTGCCACTGCGGAGCGACTTCCCCAAATATTGAAAGCGGAAATGAATTAAACATGTATTCGACGCCTATGGGCAGCCTTGCTCCAAGAAACCAGTCATCGCCAACACGGGCAGCAAATCCGGCTCCTATATAGAATGGAAAGTTGTTTCCTTGAGTAATGGCCCGGAGATTAAATGGGTGAACCAGAAAATCTAAGTGCATTTCGAAAACACCGTTTTCTGTGAAAGACCATGCAGCAGACAGATCGGTAGCGGTTATGGTACCATGCCAGAATTTCAAACTTAAACCGATGGGTTCTCCCAGAAGAGCTCCGATTTCGAAGCGGGGGGTGGATCTCATAACGATGGTATCCTGGGCTTGAGTCTGTAGCGTTAAAATAAGAATAGCAGATAAGCTCAACAATGCTTTCATGGGTGACTCCTTTGATGGGTTTGATAAATTTAGTTGTATTTTAATGTGCAAAGGGTATGCCGTGAGAGTACAAAAGGCTAAAGATGATTCATGTTTGTACATAACAGATTTTAACCGGAACAATTATGTATCAGGTAAATCAACCAGTCATGTTAAAAAGAATAGAAATGCAAAATTGTAAAACGGCATGCATATTGCGTACAGTGCGCAGAATGCGCCGGACGAGAGGCTCACTCCTCAAAGGAGGATCTCTAAGAGTCATGGTGGGTTTTTATTTATAAAAAAGTTTCAGATTATAAAAAATGGTTTTAGAACTTCAGCTTCAGACCCTCTCGAGGGTATCGAAAATTTTAGCTATACAATCCGGTCAACGTGAAATGCTTTATGATATTATGGACATTCTGGAAGCTTGTCTGGGATTTATCCGTGGAACAATTTTATTATTAACACCAGATAAAAAAGAATTAACAGTGGAAGTGGTCGGGGCTAATGCAGTAAAGGTTAATACTGAGATCCGTTACAGTCTGGGAGAAGGAATTGTGGGAAAAGTAGTGTCGACCGGTCAATCAGCAATAATTCCCTGTGTTTCAAAAGAACCGTTGTTTAGAGACCGGATTTATCGTCGACGTGAAGTCTCCCAGGATGAATTCAGCTTTATTTGTGTACCAATAAAAATCGGTAACGAAGTGGTGGGTACTTTATCTGTTGACATTCCATACGATAAAAGCCGTAATCTTTCAGAAGATGAGCGGGTTTTAAGTATCATCTCCAGTATGATTGCCAACGATGCCAGAGCGCGTCGAATGGTATATCAGGAGCGGGCTACGCTTGAAGCGGAAAATCTGAGATTACGTGATGCACTTGGTGAATCGTTTCGTCCGGAAAGCATTATCGGGAATTCAAAATCCATGCGCGATGTGTATATGAAAATTTATCAGGTCAGCAGGGCTGATACAACAGTACTCATTAGGGGTGAATCCGGAACTGGAAAAGAGCTTATTGCTGCGGCGATTCATTTCGGTTCTGACCGGGCGAATAATAAAATCATCAAAGTTAATTGTGCTGCATTAAGTGAAAATATCCTGGAAAGTGAACTTTTCGGGCACGAAAGGGGAGCATTTACAGGAGCTGTTTCCACCAGAATCGGAAGACTGGAGGAGGCAGATAGTGGAACAATATTTTTGGATGAAATAGGTGAGATTTCACCAGCTATCCAGGTAAAACTGTTGCGGTTTCTTCAGGAGAAAGAGTTCGAGAGAGTTGGTTCTAACAGAACTATTAAAGTAAATGTCAGAATCGTTGCCGCGACAAACAGAGATCTTGAGATGGCTGTTGCTAAAGGGCTGTTTCGTCAGGATCTTTACTATAGGATCAATGTATTCCCGATATATCTGCCACCTTTAAGGGAGCGTAAAGAGGATATACTTCCCATAGTGAATCATTTTGTGGATAAGGTATCTGCTAAAGTAAAAAAGAAGGTCCGTCGTATATCCACTCCCGCTATTTCTCTGATGATGCAATATCATTGGCCGGGTAATATCAGGGAACTGGAAAACTGTATCGAACATGCAGTTCTGGTGACATCTGACGGAGTTATTCATGATCATGATCTCCCACCTACTCTTCAAATCCCAACTGACAAGGAAATCAGGGAAAGTGGAACACTTAA
Organism: Chitinispirillaceae bacterium; assembly: GCA_036260705.1. GTDB lineage: Bacteria > Fibrobacterota > Chitinivibrionia > Chitinivibrionales > Chitinispirillaceae > JAAYPC01. The sequence goes on from DATAMG010000109.1 coordinate 3,235, forward strand.
GGATCGAATAGAAGTGCTTGAAAAGAACATGATAATTGATACATTGAAAGCAAATCACGGATGCGTAGCTGAAGCTGCTAAAAGGCTGGGTATTACCAGCCGCATGGTACGCTATAAAATTGAGCGGTTGAATATCGATTACAAAAAATACTTTGCTTCTGCAAAAAAAATCTGCGAATAACCAGCATTATCATGCTTATTATTTAGCAATAAATATTCCCCACCCTTTTCAATAATAATAGAATAATCAATTGTCAGTTACGCTCATGCTGAGCCCTCCAGAGTTCTTACAAAGGTGTGGTGCAGTAATAGTGCTGAGTTTTTTTTGTGCAACGGTTTAGTATGAATATATGGTACCAGAATGGACTTGTTATAACAAAAATGTTCTGATTATTCAAGTAATCATTCCTCAGGCTTTTATTTATTGTGATATAATCTATATGATTTCATCTGTAATTTGAAGAGTGAAATAAATTTCACTTTCGAATCAGAGGTGTTACAAATATTTCACTTTTCATGTAGCCCTTATAAATGAAGGCAAATTTGCTATTGATTATTAACAAAAGATATTAGATTAAAAGAGATGTTACAAAAATTTCACAGTTTCCATAGTAATAAATAATTGTTTACATAGCATCAATCTGAAAAAATTGATCGCATTTTATCATGTCTGATTTTTGGCATAACACTTGCATATCTTTCTACGCAGATAACTGACCACAAATAAGAAGGAGAAATTATGCGGAAAGTGGCGATCTACGGTAAGGGTGGTATTGGAAAGTCAACCACAACTCAGAACACTGTTGCAGGGTTGGCTGAAACGCTGGGGAAAAAGGTAATGGTTGTCGGATGCGATCCAAAGGCGGATTCGACAAGGTTGCTTCTTGGTGGGCTTGCTCAGAGAACTGTGCTTGATACACTCAGAGAAGAGGGTGAGGATGTTGATCTGGAAGATATCAGGAAGTTTGGGTTTAAAGGAACAATATGTGTAGAATCTGGCGGGCCGGAGCCGGGTGTAGGGTGTGCCGGACGTGGTATCATTACATCAATTAACCTTTTAGAGCAACTGGGAGCTTATTCCGATTCGCAGTGTCTGGATTATGTCTTTTACGATGTATTGGGCGACGTGGTATGTGGTGGTTTCGCCATGCCTATTCGCGAAGGAAAAGCTGAAGAGATTTATATCGTCTGTTCAGGTGAAATGATGGCTATGTATGCAGCGAACAACATTTGTAAGGGTATTGTCAAATTTGCTGAAGCTGGTGGCGTAAGGTTGGGAGGGTTGATTTGCAATAGTCGTAATGTAGATAATGAAAAAGCAATGATTGAGGCTTTTGCTGCAAAGCTGGGTACACAGATGATCCATTTTGTTCCCAGAGACAATATGGTGCAGAAAGCAGAAATTAACCGTAAAACAGTTATCGATTTCGATCCTGCTCATACACAGGCCAATGAGTATCGAGAACTGGCCACAAAAATAGATCAAAACAAGATGTTTGTAATACCTAAACCAATGCATACTGATGAGCTGGAAAAGCTACTGATCGAGTATGGAATTGCTAATTGACAAACAAAAAGCACCTCTTTAATAATCGGGAAAGGAATTAATTATGGTAATGATCAGGTCTATCATTCGTCCGGAAAAAGTCGATGCAGTGCTTGCTGCTTTGATGGAGGCTGGTTATCCTGCTGTCACAAAAGTAGGAGTTGTCGGACGTGGTAAGCAGCGTGGAATTAAAATCGGGGATATCACATATGATGAAATCCCTAAAGAAATGCTAATTACAGTAGTATCGGACCGGGACAAAGATTTTGTGGTAAAAACCGTCATGAAAACGGCCAGAACCGGAGACAAAGGATCTTTCGGAGATGGGAAAATATTTGTTACACCTGTTATTGAGACATATACGGTAAGTTCTGGTGTAAAGGAAACAACGGAGGCCGAATCCAAGGGGGTTGCTGTATGAAGGAGGTTGTGGCAATAATCCGTATGAACAAAATCAATGAAACCAAGCGGGCTCTATCCGATGCCGGGATAAGTTCCTTTCATGCAAGAGAATGTTTGGGCAGGGGCAAGGGACTGGTTGATTTCAATCTGCTTAAGGGAGCAGAAAAAGGTTATGAGGAAGCCATTGCTCAACTGGGGCAGAGCCAGAGACTGGTACCCAAAAGGATGATATCTGTGATGGTTATCGATAAATTGGTGTCAAAAGTAATTCAAACCATAATTAAAGTAAACCAAACCGGTAAACCTGGTGATGGGAAAATATTTGTGATGCCACTGTCCTCGGTTTACCGTGTCCGCACTGGTGAAGAAGGTGAAGAAGTTCTTGATTAGTTAAAAGGAGTGATTATATGGCAATTCAGATTGAAAGTAGTGAAATAGAGCGGGAATTAGTTGAAAAATATCCGACTAAAGTAGCACGTAAACGAGCCAAGCAGATTATAAGTAATGAAGTTGGTAAAGATAACCAGGTTCCTGAAATAATGGCTAATGTCCGTACCATTCCAGGAATTATCACCATGCGTGGATGTTCTTATGCTGGTTGCAAGGGAGTGGTTCTGGGGCCCACACGGGATATTTTACAGATTACACACGGTCCGATTGGCTGCGGTTTTTACAGCTGGTTGACCAGAAGAAATCAGACCAGGCCAGAAACACCTGACTCTACCAACTACATGACTTATGCTTTGTCTACAGATATGCAGGATGAAAACATAATTTTTGGCGGGGAGAAGAAATTAAAAAAGGCTATAGAGGAGGCGATCGCCATTTTCAAACCTAAAGCTCTCGGCATATTCTCAACCTGTCCGGTGGGATTGATTGGTGATGATGTTCATGCGGTAGCCAGAGAAATGGAACAAAAATATCCAGATGTAAATATTTTCGGTTTTAGTTGTGAAGGTTACAAAGGGGTGAGCCAGTCTGCAGGGCACCATGTGGCCAACAATAAGGTCTTTACCGATGTTGTGGGTACTCTGGAAATGAAAAAACCGGGAAAATATCTGGTAAACCTGCTGGGTGAATACAATATCGGAGGGGATGCCTTCGAGATTGAACGAATCTTTGAAGCTTGCGGTATCACCCTTCATGCAACATTCTCTGGTAATTCCACATATGATGAATTCGCCAGTGCGCACAACGCAGATCTAAATGTGGTAATGTGTCACAGGTCAATAAACTACATGGCTGAGATGATGCAGAAAAAGTATGGGATACCATGGTTTAAAGTAAACTTCATAGGTGCTGAAGCCACAGCAAAATCCATGAAAAAAATAGCCCGTTATTTCGGAGACAAGGAGCTGATTGCCCGAGTGGACTATGTTATGTCTGAAGAGCTGGCAAAGGTTGAAAAGGTTCGCCAGGTTATTAAAGCACGATGTGAAGGTAAAACAGCCATGTTATTTGTAGGTGGTTCAAGAGCGCATCATTACCAGGCGCTTTTTAAAGAGATAGGGATGAAGACTCTTGCTGCGGGATATGAGTTTGCTCACAGGGACGATTATGAAGGAAGAAAAGTAATTCCCTCGATTAGGGTTGACGCAGATTCACGCAATATTGAGGAGTTGGAAGTTACTCCTGATCCTGAGTTATATCGTCCACGCAAATCAGAAGAAGAGTTGGCCAAGCTTAAGGCGGAAGGTTTTGAACTCAATGATTATGTGGGAATGATGACTGAGATGGACAAGGATACGCTGGTTATCGATGATCTTAATCATCATGAGGCCGAAGTTCTCATTGAGAAATATAAACCGGATCTTTTCTGTGCTGGTATTAAAGAGAAATACGTTGTACAGAAATTTGGAATTCCGTTAAAACAGTTACACAGCTATGATTATTCCGGTCCGTATGCTGGTTTTGAAGGGGCTATAAATTATTACAGGGAGATTGATCAAATGGTTAATACCAGAATCTGGTCACTGGTTACTGCGCCATGGGATAAAGGACCTGAACTGACAGCTATGTACGGTTGGGAAGATTAAAGTATATCAGCAAGGAGAAAAACATCATGTTACTCAGACATACTCCCGAAAAAATTGTCGAGCGGCAGGCTTTGACAATCAACCCGGCAAAGACTTGTCAGCCGGTAGGTGCAATGTATGCTGCACTGGGAATTCACAAGTGTCTTCCACACAGTCATGGTTCACAGGGATGCTGCGCTTACCATCGCAGTTCACTTACCAGACATTACAGGGAACCGGTCATGGCAGGGACCAGTTCCTTTACCGAAGGTGCATCGGTTTTTGGTGGACAGGCAAATCTGCTGGAAGCAATTAACAATATATTTACCATTTATAATCCTGACATCATTGCGGTACATACGACCTGTTTATCTGAAACCATTGGTGATGACTGTCCACAGATAATTGCCAAAGCCAAGGAAGAGGGAAAAGTACCAGAAGGAAAATATGTGATAAATGCCAGTACTCCTAGTTATGTCGGTTCTCATGTTACTGGATTTTCAAATATGGTTAAGGCCATGGTGGATCATCTTTCCGAGAATGGAAAAAAGCTTAATCAGGTAAATATCATTCCAGGTTATGTGGAACCATCCGATATGGCAGAAATTAAAAGAATCGTTTCTCTTTTGGGAATGAAGGGAATCGTTTTTCCTGATACTTCTGGAGTACTTAACGGACCTATGACTGGAAAATATGAAATGTATCCGCGTGGTGGAGTGACAATCGAAGCTCTAAAAAGTACCGGATGCAGTGTACGGACAATTGCGCTTGGAGCTCTGGCATCTGCTCCGGCAGCCAAAGCACTTGATGTAAAATGTAAAGTCCCATGTCAGAATCTTGGACTTCCGATCGGTGTGCGGGGTACAGATGAATTTATAACTGCTCTCAAAGACCTGGGTGGTATTGTTCCGGACCAAATCAAATTCGAACGTGGACAACTGGTGGATGTGATTACTGATATGCAGAGTAATTTTTATGGTAAGAAGGTGGGACTTGTTGGTGACCCGGATCATCTGGTTGCTCTGGCTGGTTTTCTTACAGACATCGGTATGAATGTCCGTCATGTGGTAACTGGTACACCAGGTAAGAAATTTGTCAAAAGAATTCATGAGGCAACAGGATCAGAATCGGTCAATGTCCGTGAATCTTCAGACTACTTCTATTTTCATCAGTTAATTAAAAATGAGAAAGTGGATCTTGTGATTGGAAATACTTATGCAAAATATATCTGTCGTGATGAGGATATACCTTTGATAAGAGCAGGGTTTCCGATATATGACAGAATAGGGCATCAGTATTTTCCAATTGTTGGTTACTCCGGAGGTCTAAGATTGGTTGAAAAAATTCTTTCTGCTATCATGGACCGTCGGGATCGTGATGCAGCGGAGGAAAAATTTGAGCTGATTATGTAACAGTTCACTTTTTTTAAGATAAATAGCAATTTCAGAAAATTCTCAGAGGAAATGGTCATGAATGGACATATAACAAATACAGGTGGAAAGAAAACCTCCATATTGGAGGAGAGAGTAGAGCAAGTAGTCCGTAAGGGATCAGATTCCTCAAAGGTGGCCTGCGAGCGCAAAAGCGCCGCAGGTTCTGTATCACAGCGAGCATGTGTTTTTTGCGGCTCCCGGGTCGTCTTATACCCAATTGCAGACGCTCTTCATCTGGTACACGGACCTGTTGGTTGCGCTGCGTACACCTGGGATATCCGTGGTGCTCTCTCCAGTGGCCCTGAACTTCACAGAACCAGTTTCAGTACTGATCTTCATGAGAAGGAGATAATCTATGGGGGTGAGAAAAAACTGCGGGCTGCTTTGAGTGAACTGATACCACGTTACAAGCCTTCTGCTGCATTTGTATATGCAACCTGTATAACCGGTATCATTGGAGATGACATCGAGTCTGTATGCAAATCAGCTTCTGTTGAATTCGGAATTCCGGTACTTCCGGTACATTCTGAAGGCTTCAAGGGAACTAAAAAGGATGGATACCGGGCTGCATGTGACGCACTGTTAAAAATCATCGGTCTTATTGAAGCACCTCCGATAAAATTTGGAATTAATCTTATCGGTGAATTCAATGTTGCAGGAGAGACATGGCTTTTAAAGGATTACTTTGCAAGAATGGGATTGAAGGTCGTTGCCACAATCACTGGTGATGGGCGAGTCGAAGATATCATGCGAGCACATACTGCCAGACTAAATATTGTACAGTGCAGTGGCTCCATGATGCATCTGGCAAAAGAAATGAAAGAAAAGTACGGAATTCCCTTTATTCGTGCATCTTTTTTTGGTATTGATGATACTGCAAAAGCTTTGTACGATGCAGCGGATTTCTTTAATGATAAAGAAATATCCGGTAATACATCTGAGTTGATTCGGAATGAAATCTCATCAATAAGGAAAGAACTTGATTATTATAAAAGCCGCTGTCAGGGTAAAAGAGCTGCTCTTTACGTGGGTGGGGCATTTAAAGCAATGTCATTGGTAAAAGCATTGCGTCTTCTTGGGATGAAAACTGTAATAGCGGGAACACAGACAGGAAATGCAGAAGATTATGAAGCATTGAAAGCCATATGTGATAAAGGAACTATAATAGTAGACGATTCCAATCCGATGGAACTATCATCTTTTCTCAAAGAGAAAAAAGTCGATCTGTTTGTCGGTGGTGTAAAGGAACGACCTATTGCTTACAAAATGGGGATCGGATTCTGCGATCATAATCATGAGAGGAAAATCGGACTTGCAGGTTTCTTTGGAATGGTTAATTTCGCAAAAGAGGTCTATTCATCTGTGACAAGTCCTGTATGGGGTATCCTGTCAAAGAGAGCTGGAGAATAATCATGAAAACAGCGGAGAAAAAGAGCAGTTATGCAACAGTGAATCCATGCCGGTTATGCGCACCGTTGGGTGCCAGTATAGCTATCAAGGGTATAGAGAAAGCTATGCCGCTGATCCACGGTTCACAGGGATGTGCAACTTATATCAGAAGATATCTCATAAGCCATTACAGAGAACCTGTCGATATTGCATCGTCAAGTTTCAGCGAGGAAACTGCCATTTTTGGGGGCGGAGAAAATCTCAACAGAGCAATTAAGAATGTAATTGGAAAATATTCTCCATCAGTTATAGGAATAACCACTACCTGTCTCAGTGAAACTATCGGTGATGACACTGGTTTGTGGCTTCATCAGTATAAAAAATTAAATGAAAGTGATGATGGTTCACTTATATTAAAAGTAAATACACCTTCTTACAACGGGGCACATGGGGATGGCTTTCATGCAGCTATCGCAGCTATAGCAAAGACTTTTGCCGGTATAGAAGAGTCTGGCACTGAACTGTTGATTATTCCTCCAATGGTCTCACCTGCAGACTTGAGAATTCTCTCGGGAATCTGTAAAGATTTCGGCATTAATACTCAACTGTTACCAGATTATTCAGAAACACTTGATGGTGGAACCTGGGAAGAGTATCTGCCTCTTCCAAAAGGTGGAACCCCAATTTCTTCTATCAAATCTATAGGTACAACAAAAAATGTTATAGAGCTGGGAGTTGGATCAGCATTCAGAGAGGCTGGAGAATACATCTCCAGTACCTTCAGCTGTAATACGAGGAGGATGAAACTTCCGGTCGGGGTACGGGCTAATGATCAATTCCTGGCATTTCTTTCAGAGATTTCCGGAAAAGAAATACCTGACCATTTTCAGCAAAGCAGAGCAAGGCTGCTTGATGCTTATGTTGACGCTCACAAATATGTTTTTGAAAAGAAAGCGGCCATTATAGGAGATGAAGATACTGTGGCGGCAATAGTTACTCTTTGTAGTGAAACAGGAATAATACCTTCGGTATGTGCTACTGCTTCTGGAGCATCCAGGCTCAAACAGCATGTAATTGAATGTGTACCTGATATTTATCATGATCAATTGACAATTCTGGATGAAGCGGATTTTGATACTGTTGAAGCGTTATGTCTGGAACGGGATATTGATATCTGTATTGGAACAAGCAAAGGATATGGAATGTCTAAAAAAATGAGTATACCCCTGGTTAGAATAGGATTTCCGGTTCATGACCGTTTCGGTGCAGCCCGTATCGTTATGACTGGTTACGATGGGACAATCAGGCTGTTTGATGAAATTGTTAATGCATTACTTAGCAGTAAACAGGAATCGAATGTTATTGGGTACAGCTACTTATAGGAGGGCACATGAATGAAGAACGTCATCCCTGTTATAATCCGTCAGCAGCATTAAAACATATGCGGGTACATCTTCCGGTTGCACCATCCTGCAATATTCAGTGTAAATTTTGCAATCGGTACTATGACTGTCCAAATGAGTCTCGTCCGGGAGTGACATCTGCATTATTGTCACCAAATCAGGCTGTTGCATATCTGGAAAAAGCGATTGCACAGTTAGGTGAAATAAATGTAACCGGTATTGCAGGACCAGGTGATCCATTTTCAGATCCTGAACTTACAATAGAGACTTTCCAGCTGGTCAGGAAAAAATATCCGCAGATGCTTCTCTGTGTTGCATCGAATGGGTTAAATATTTCAAAATATGCGGCTGATCTAAAAGGAATCGGTGTAGATCATGTTTCTGTAACCATAAATGCAATCGATCCAGCAATCGGAGCTAAAATAGTCAGCTGGGTTCGTTATGAACGTAAAATGTTCAGGGGTATTGAAGGGGCTGAAATACTTATTAAGAATCAGTTTGATGCTCTTGATGAACTTCATAACAGAGGAATAACTGTAAAAATAAATTGCGTAGTAATTCCTGGTATAAATGACATGCATGTGGAAGAAATTTCTAAAACGGTTGCAGCCCATGGTGCCAGTTATTTCAACCCCATGCCGGTTATTCCTGTCAATGGCAGCGAATTTGAAGGTATTGAAAAACCTGAACACGAGCTGATGCAGAAAGTTCGATGGAGCGTATCACAGAATCTACAGGTGTTACGCCATTGCAACCGTTGCAGGGCAGATGCCGCCGGTTTGATTGGAAACAACAACAGTGAATTGATTGATTCCCTTTTGCGTGAAGTCGCTTCCGGACCTCTACATCCAGGAGAAAAACGTCCTTATGTTGCTGTTGCCAGCCGTGAAGGGTTGTTAATTAATGAGCATCTGGGTAAAGCCGGGCAGTTCTACATTTTCGGGAAGGGAAAAAACACCTTCGATCTGATAGAAATAAGACAGGCACCCTCTGCAGGCAATGGGCCACAAAGATGGAAAGATCTTGCTGAGTTACTGAATGATTGCAGTGTCTTGCTTGTAAATCAAACCGGAGAACCTCCAAAGGTGACTCTTAGTCAAGCCGGCATAAAGGTATATACCACCGAAGGACTCATTGATGATGCACTTTCTGCAGTACTTGCGGGTCATCAACCTGCAGCTGTTTGTAATGCTAAACCATGCAGTGGTGGGGCTGGAGGGTGCTGAAGAATTTAAGATTTAAGATATGAGATATGGATTCGAACTTTCGGATTTGAGCTTGTGGTTTGTTAACAATAAACTTAACTGATAAAAGGAGAAATATATGAAAAAGCCTGCTCACCACATTTTTGTATGTGCCAGTTTTCGTATGTCCGGTGCACCACAGGGAGTCTGTTCAAAAAAAGGTGCCGGATCGCTTCTTCAATACCTGGAAACAGAACTATCAGACCGGGGATTGCAGGATGTAAACGTTTCGATGACAGGATGTCTGAAGGTTTGTGACAAGGGTCCGGTGATGGTTGTGTATCCGGAAGGATACTGGTATGGAGAAGTCAATGAAGAAAAAGTTGATGCAATTTTAGATGCTTTGGAGAATGGTGAATCTGTTGATGAATACAGAATCGACAAGTGATGAGACGGATTCCTTTTAATCGAATAGATAATAAAGGAAATAAACGATCAGGAGAAATTATATGCGTACAGTAACTCTTATTGATACAACACTTCGCGATGGTGCTCAAGCTCCCGATATACAATTTACAGCTGATGACAGGATGAATATCGTCGATGCATTGTATCGAACCGGTGTCACAGAAATAGAAGCCGGAATTCCGGCAATGGGCAATGAGGAGTGCTGTATCATTCAACAGATTGTACGCAAGTATTCTACTTGCCATGTCAGTTGCTGGTGCAGGGCGAAGAATACTGATATCTCTTCTGCTCTGGAAACTGGTTGTGATACAGTACATATCTCATTTCCATTATCAGACATTCATCTTTCCATACTAAAAAAAGATGAGACTTGGCTTTTTGATACGGTATTATCAATTTTAAAATTCGCAAAATCACAATTCAGTCGTGTCTCTATTGGTTGTCAGGATGCTACCAGGGCTCCACTGGACCGCCTGATCAGGTTTATAAAAGCAGCAATCGCCGGAGGAGCATTCAGAATACGCATAGCTGACACTATTGGTGTTTTTACTCCTTTACAAACATTCGAATTGATTTCAGGCATTCTGGTAAAAGTTCCTGATGCCAATCTGGAGTTTCATGCTCATAATGATTTGGGAATGGCAACTGCCAATTCAATATCTGCTATACAGGCAGGTGCATCTGCTGTAAGTCTTTCTGTTAACGGAATAGGTGAGCGGACTGGTAATGCTCCATTGGAGGAGGTTGCTATTGCTATTTCCCGCTGTTTTCCAGATATAGTACATGGTCTCAATACCTATCGATTATTTGAACTATGTAAACTGGTTTCTGTAATCACCGGAAAACTCATATCCTATAATAAACCGGTCACAGGTGAAAAAATATTTACACATGAATCAGGAATTCACTGCCATGGTCTGACTATTGATTCCAGTTCATACGAGCCTTACGATCCATTGTTAGCCGGACGAGCGCCATCACAGATGGTGGCTGGAACTCACAGCGGAACAGCAGGCGTTTTTGCCATGCTTAAACAAGCAGGTATTGATGCAGATAGGAAAGTGATCGCCTCCTTAATTCCAGCAATCAGTGATGAGGCCAAAAGGATGGGAAGATCTCTTTTCTATAGCGAAGTAAAACGATTATACTTAAAGATGCTTGATATAAAAAATCAGATCTCATCACATCCTGATTACCAAATGCTTACAAAAATGGTTTATAGAGAAACTTGAATTGGGTGTAATGGTTTTGCAGTGCATTTAAATTTAAAAACAGCCCAAAGAGACTGTGTCCTGATAAATAAAACTCAATAATAATAGCTGAAGGAGAATAGATGTCAGATCATTTGACTGAGGCAAAGGCGATCCATATCGTGAAGGCAGATTTTAAATCTGTAAGAGATGTTTTTGCAGTAATATCTCTGATTAATGAATATCGTAATGATCCTATGGGTGGAAATATGCCTGTTTTGACACCTGAAGCTGAGATTGCCCTTATTGATGGACTTAAAAATCATCCGGTTTCCATAGTTCTTCTGGCATTGTGCAATGAAGAAGCTGTTGGATTAATTGTTTGTCTTCTGGGTTTTTCTACATTCAAAGCAAAAATGTTGTTAAATGTTCATGATATTATTGTAAAAAAGCAATACAGAAGGCAGGGAATCGGAAAAAAACTTCTTTTTGAGGCAGCTAAGCTGGCCAGAGATGCAGATTGCTGTCGATTGACACTGGAAGTCAGAAATGATAATCATGATGCAAAGCAGCTATATTCATCGGTTGGTTTCGGACCTTGTGATGATCCAATGGAATTCTGGATTATGCCTTTGGAGTAAATGCCAGAAAATTGTCTAGGTATTATACCTCAAATTGCAGAATTATTCTATCCCCTGGATAATAACACTATTATGTTAGGTACTACGGGGCAGGGAATTCTGGTACCAGGCATTCCATATCTCGGTTTGATGAGTTGAAAATGATCCTGGCTGCGCGGCTGTTCTTGAACGCACTACCGATACTCTTGTGGGGACAACTGCAGCAAAGCGCTTCTTTAGAAAGTTCATAGGTAACACATATTCTTCATTTCGATCAATTCTTAATGGGAAGTTCATCTGACTTCTCAAATACCCAGATAATTATATGTCAGATAAATCAAATTGTTATGCAAAAAGTGCAGAAATAGCAGTGTAAAAAAACGGTATACATATTGCATGTAGAGCGCGTTAATAGTACGAGACTATAAACTCGCCATGGAGTAATTTCCCAGATCGTAGCTCAGGCAATTAAATTTCAAGCTCCTGAATTTAATTTACTCTATTGATAAAAATATGATTTTTTTATAAAATTATTCATAAATCAGGGAATTCCTAAAAAAGTCCGTATAGGGTTTGCTATTAATCCCATTATCCGCATTCAGGCCGGGATGTATATTAGACCACTGCATCTTTGGTGGAAAAAGTATGTACTTCGGAAGAAAGATGCTGGAAGTTTATTGATTCATGGAGAGCCTTCATGTTATGAAGTAATAGGAGTTTCTCTGTGGTTGTATTGTTCACATTTAATTCTGGTTGCCATAAAAGTATGTCAAATGTTAAAAAAATCGAACACGTTGTAAATAGCAGTGATAGTGTTAAAGTTCTGCTTGTATATCCTGAATTTCCGATAACTTTCTGGAGCTTTAAATATGCTCTAAAGTTTATCAATAAAAAGGTGTCTCTGCCACCACTGGGTTTACTTACTGTTTCATCATTGCTGCCTGCTTCATGGGAGAAAAAACTTGTTGATCTGAATGCCGACAAGCTCAGGGATAATGATATCATGTGGGCGGACTATGTGTTTGTAAGCGCAATGATTGCACAGAAAGAATCTGCTAAAGATATAATAGCCAGGGCGAAATCATTGGGGAAAGTTGTTGTAGCTGGTGGTCCTTTGTTTTCCACCGGGTATTCTGATTTCAGCAATGTTGATTGTTTCGTTCTCAATGAAGGCGAAGTAACCATACCTCTGTTTCTCGATGATTTGTCCAAAGGGACTCTCCAGCGCATTTATACATCCAATGATAAACCTGACATTACAAAAACGCCGGTTCCCGATTGGACTTTGCTAAAAAAGTCACATTATGCATCAATGGCAATCCAAATTTCAAGAGGGTGTCCGTGGAACTGCGAGTTCTGCGATATTATAATCATGAACGGGAGAATACCTCGTATCAAAGAACCCTCTCAGGTCATTGCTGAGTTTGATGCGCTTTACAATGCCGGCTGGCGTGGCAGTTTGTTTATCGTGGATGATAATTTTATTGGAAACAAGGTGAAAGTAAAGCGCATTCTCATTGCAATCGGAGAGTGGATGGAAAAAATGAAAAGGCCATTCACTCTGTATACTGAGGCATCTGTCAACCTTGCCGATGAAGAAGAGATAATGATGCTTATGCGTCGTGCAAACTTCAACACAGTTTTTGTGGGAATCGAAACACCAGATGAAGATGCCCTGAAATCTTGTGGTAAAATGCAGAATACAAATAAAGACTTAATTGAAAAAGTTAAGATACTTCAGAGAAACGGCCTGGAAGTTCAGGCGGGATTTATTGTGGGATTTGATACTGATTCATCTAAAACTTTCGATAATCTGATTAGGTTTATTCAACAAAGCGGCATTGTAACGGCAATGGTTGGCCTGCTTCAGGCATTGCCCGGTACAGCGCTTTATAAAAGGCTCCATGAAGCGGGAAGAATTGTCGAGACTCCTTCATCGGGCAATAATACCGACAAATCCATGAATTTTATTCCTATTATGAACAAATCAGTTCTTATTAACGGTTATAAAAGGATACTGGAATCAGTATACAATCCTCGCAATTATAATAAGAGAATCAAAACATTTTTAGCCGAATATCGTCGCTCCGGAAAACGTCCGCGCATTTCGCTTACACGGCAGCTCTGGGCACTGTACTGTGTGATATGGAAAATCGGCATAATTGGACAGGGAAAATGGCATTTTTGGAAGCTTTGCATCTGGACTCTTTTCCGTCGTCCTAATCTACTGCCAGAAGCCATTACATTGTCGATTTTTGGATTCCATTACCGTATGGTTTTGATCGACAGTTTGAAAACCGAATGAATTCTGCTTGTATTCTAATGTCCGCAACATAGCCAGGGCCGAATTTGTCTGGTGTTATCATTTAATTTTTTACCGGGCTGGATCATCTCTTAGTAGATGAATCGTCCCGGTGAAGATCAGATTATTCGCTGATAACATTATTGAATTGTCCTGGCAAATAGGTCGTTGTCTTTATTTCACCATTCCAACATTCACATTTCTCTTGAAATTCTCTTCATTTGACCAAATTCGTCGATCATTATATAATAAAACAAGAAAACACATAGAACTATCAGTTGTGTTGTAGTGCGCCTGGACTACTCTCAAAGGCTTAGGGTATGAAAAAAATGAAGATGTTACTGCCAGGTCTGGCTTTGGTGGTGCTTGGAGGATGTGCTAGCTCTGTGCAGCAGATGCAGAATGAGGCATTATTACCGGAAATAGATGTCATACAGGTTAAAGAGAACTCAGATGAGGCTCTTAAATTGGCTCAACAGGCCAAGCTCGATGTCGATGTACTTTCAACTAAAATTACCGAGTTGGATAATAAGATTATTCTGCTTTCTGAGGAGATCTCCAGTGTTTCTGCAGCTAAAATAGAGGAGCTGGAAAACCGGTTGTCGCTTTTGGTGGAAGCATATAAGGATCTTCAGGCACAGATAAAAGCCATAGAGGCTATGCCGGTGCGGGTTGTCAGTCAGGCGCCACCCAAAAAACCGCCCGAACCAGCTACTTTTTCACCTGCTTCAGCTATAAATATAATGAGCTCACCGGAATATGACATGTATCAACAGGCTCTTCAGATTTTTAATAAGAGACAATATGACAATGCGGTGGTTCTTTTTAATGAACTGCTTAAAAATTACCCTTCCGGTCAATATACAGCCAATGCTTATTACTGGATTGGTGAATGTTATTATTCGACCAGTGATTATGCATCCGCCATAAATACTTTTCAGAAGGTCTTGACATTCAATCGATCTCAGAAAGTCGATGATGCGCAAAACAAGATAGCCCTCAGTTTCTTAAAAATGGGGCAGCCCCAAGAAGCTAAAGCAGAATTTAAGAAGCTTGTGGAAAGGTATCCTGCAAGCGAATTTGTACCCAGGGCAAAACAGTATTTGAAAGAAATTATGTAAGCCTGGTTGGTTTCAGTATTAGGAATTCGAGAAGTCCAAAGAAAAATCAAGGCAGATTTTGTACAGGTCCGAACTTTTAGTTCTCCGCGAGATTGGTAGAATATAATAAACAAAAAAGAAATTATCTTGCAATAAATCTTCTGCTTATTTTCTGCTCTTTTATCTGGAACATTATCATATACAAACCACTTGATATCCCTTTTTTTGGTAAGTAATATTCTTGGTTTGTATTAACAAATTCAGATCTGATAACTCGACCATAAAGGTCAGTTATTTGCATGTCAATACTTTTCAGCCCGGCCATTGATGGACTGAAAATTATCCGGTTATTAATGATTTCAAATTCATTTGCTGATGAAATTTTACTCTGTTCTCTGGTAAATACCGGGTTTTGGTCTGCTACCAGTTCCCAGTATTGGGTCTCTTTGGAAACAGATGGCTGATCCTGGACGATTTTATTTCCATCGGTGCGAAGGTAAAGTCCACTGTGGGACATCTTGATTCTGGCAACATCTTTGTTTAAAGACTCAAATTCAAAAATTGTTTTCTGGTGTGCACCATGATTCCAACTATATAATCCTGCTGCAACTCCGGCATTTTTTGATTCATTGGGCATATCCAGAACCTTACTTCCAAATTCAAGCTTGAATACATTATCACCATCCAAAGCAATCATCCTTACCAATGACAGGGAGTCGTTACCGCTTCCCAAAGCCAATGAATTACCTCTTACAACCATAAACCTGCCATCGGATTTTGACCGTAAACGGCATACTCTGTAAACCACTTCTTTGAACATGTCTTTGTACATTTCATTAACTATCTTGCAATGGTTGATCAGATCCTGTTTCGATTTGATTTCGCTTGCATAATTTAGCCCAAAAGGCCAGAAATGTTGCTGATCGCCATGCAGAAGTGTATCGGGATCCCTCGTAATTTCTCTAAGAATCGCTGTGGCAAGAGGACCATTGAAAATACCGTTTTGAATCAGATTTTTGTATTCATTTGTAGTGCCGATTCCTAATGTATGCGATATCTCGTGCATTGCAGTATGCACAACCATATAAGACCTGTTGGAGCCGAATCTCATGTTTCCATTGCTGCTTGCATCTGCTGTCTGAACACTTGTGTTATAACTGACGTTGAGGTTTTTAGTTAATGTCGTGTACTGGTTGTAGAAGCCTGTCGCAGAATCCATTGCTTCTTTTATTTTTGCATAGGCATCGAGCTGATCCTGAGTCGGATTGGATTCGCGGTTTATAGTGTAAGTGATTTGTCCGGTTAATTGACCGAAAATCAATGAGTTAGCACCTGTAAAAAACAGGATCGCCATCAATGAAAATGATGAAAAGTTCATATATCCTTCACTTCTTTATAGAATCTTGTTGCAGTTACGGCTACCAGGCACTGAAAAATAGGTGTATTTTTTTAACGGAATGGTTTAAAAAACAACAACCGGGCTTAATTTTTTTTTACCTAAAGATTACAAAATTTATTATGGAATAGATTTTGGCGAAGGGCTGAATTGGATTTGAGATATAGTTTGGTGGTGATTGGTATCTACTACTCGGCTCAAGATAACAAGTCTGCATCACCAGTTGAGGAAACCAGCAAAGTAGTGGGCAGATCTTTGAGCATCTCATTGAAATTGCTTTGAAAGCTGAGGATATTAGATGGATCGGGAATATCAAAACCAAGAAAAATGATACTTGCATCGGATGAGTATTCATTTAAAATGGATGAGAAATCCTGTTGCGACTCGATCACTTTGACTATGGCTTTGATACGGGCACTTTCGATAAGAGATTCCAGTTCAGCCTGGGTTTCACCGGTCAGATTTTTGTTCTGGATTACCCGTAATATTCTTAATTGTGAACCTGACCATTCTGGGTTTATAGATATCAGATATGCCAGGATTACCATAAGAGAGCCATTGCGTTTACCACGCCACCAGATATCTATTCTCAGTTTTTTACGCACAGTTTTTCCAGGCAGTCCTCCATCCCTGATAAGTACAGTGCTCATATAAAGCTGTTTGGCTATCCGTATGGAATCGAAAAATGGCCCGGCTCTCTGAGAGTCTGAGGACCAGCCGAAAATTGCCAGATTAGGTTTTATCGGGCCGATCGAAATCGACTGAAGAAAATGGGTTAGGCCGATATCAAAATCTTCTGTCACCAGTACTTCTGCAAATGCTTTAAGTTGATGTAACTGAATAAACTGGTTCAGAGTATCCAGATGATCTTTTCTGGCAAATGCAATCTTAGATAGTTCGCCTATAATAAGATTTACTAAAATTACTATGCCTCTTCCACTGCCCAGCCAATTTGCACACTTTACCAGTGTTAATCTTCTGGATGGGTTTCCAGAAAGCACTACTATTGTAGGTCGCCAGTTTTTCGGATGAAGAGGTAAATTGGACAAGGTTAACAGGTTGTTACGCACACGGGCATAATAAAACCCTCTACGAGCATCTCCGAATGAGGCTACCAGCATATTCTTTCTGACATAGATAAAAAGAATCCCGATAAAAATGATAGCTGTGCATGCTGCAACTGCATCAATAAGAAAGGATGCTGTCATTGAGGCAATTGCACCTATCAATGCAGGCAGCCAGTGAAAAAATCTGAAGCGGGGTCGAAATGAAGGATTCCGGCTGAAAGTCTCTACAAATGCAGCCAGATTGATTATTCCGTATGTCCACAGAAAAAGCATAGTTACCATGGGTGCAACTACATCGAGTGCCGGTCCTGAACTGTTTTTACCTGCAAGAATAGTTACAAAAAGGCTGATAATAAAACTAAGAATCAGCGCACGCCGTGGTTCGCCGCTTTTTGAGACCTTTGAAAAGAAATTCAGCGGCTTGAGAAGTTGATCTTTTCCAAGTGACTGTAATACTCGCGGTGCTCCTAACATCGAACCAATTGCGCTGGAAATCGTTGCACAGAACACTCCAATGACTACTAAAAAACCTGTATTAAATGGTGAAAGAGCAATAAGGCTATGGTAGGGGGTTTCAATGAGATCTTCTCGTTGAATTGCTCCTGCACAAAGAACCAGCTGCGCCAGGTATACAATTGCTGCAACAGCTATGGCACACATTGTTCCAATAGGAATTGAACGCCCCGGATTTTTGAGATCTCCTGACATGTTTACACCTGCTAAGAGTCCGGTTGCCGCAGGAAAGTATATGGCAAAGAGAGTCCAGAATGAATAGACTGAATCATATTGGGGCATTTTGTTACTATTAAAAATTGATTGATCAAAATTAAGCAGAGCACCTGAAAGAAAGGCTAATATGGATAAAGCAAGCAATGCCATGATGACGTATTGAGTCTTTATAGCCCAGCCTGCGCCTTTGAATGTAACCAGAAATATTAATGTAAGTGAAATTATTGATATATGTTGAAAGTAGGGGCGCATTATGGGAAATGTCTTTATAAGTGATTCAGAAAAGCCTATAGTGTAAAAGGGTATTGATAACGACTGGGCAAGAAAAAGAGTCAGTCCGATAGTGGCACCGAATTCAGGTCCTAATGTCCGGGAAATAAGGTAGTAGGCACCACCACCCTTCACATCGGTATTGGTGGCAATAGCAGATATAGATAATCCGGTTATGGTGGTTATAAGTTTGGCCAGTCCCAATATTATAATTGCACCCCATAGTCCTGAATAGCCAAGTACGAAATTGGCTCTCATGAACATGATGACACCCAGTATACTTAGAATAGAGGGGGTGAATACTCCTGCGAAGGTGGAGAATTTCAGATGGTTTGGTTCCTTTTGCCCCTCTTTTGGGGGTGCGGCTTTCTGTGCCATCATTTTTTGTATTAAGGTTTTCATATCTGAAAGATAACATTATCGACAGGGTTGGCAAAGCTAAATCTGGGATAGAGATAATTTGCCATTATGAAGGACATAAATCAGTAATTTGTTACGATTTCTTCACCATTGATTATTACAGCTGTGATTTCGGGTTCCGACATCAGCAATTCTTCAATTGGATCTTTCAATGGATCATATGTAAATCTTACAGCTATAATGTCTGCCAATTTGCCGGGACTCAAAGACCCTAGCTGATCCTGCATTTTCAATGCAATCGCAGGATTGATCGTTACCCATTTTAACATCTCGGCAGCACTTATGTGAGGATAAGCATTTTTCAGAGAGAACAATTCATCAAAAAGAGTCGTGATTCCAGGGGCGGCAACACCTTCGGTTCCCAGGCATATCAGAATATTGCGGTTTCTGGCAACATCCAGAGGGAATGCTTTGTGCCCCAGCTCCTGGGTATAACTGTGACAGATTACAATTGAAACATTCTTGTCTGCCAGACACTCCAGTTCAGTACCATTAACATAATTACAATGAATGCAGATCCCCTGGTCTGGAATCAGTTCGTTTTGCAAAGCATAATTCATGGAACCAATGGATGCATCGTCAAAGGGCCATGGCTGTTTACGGGTGATCTGAAAATACAGATCACCCCTTTTTTCAGAAAACGCGTGCAGCTCTTCCGCACTCTCAGCTATGTGAACGGTCCAGAGAAGGTCGTTCTGTTTGATATGGGATAGAATTCTCTGATGAGCTGTTTTTGATAAAGAATAGATCCCATGGGGGCCGAGGCCAATTTCAACCTTGGAAGTTGCCTGGGGCAGTGTGGATAAAAACTTTTCAAGAGATTGCGATTCTGCAGCTGGATCATCTATGGTCAATTCATTTATTATGACAGAACGTATTGATTCATTTTTCAGTACATCATATGAATAGCCTAAACGGGAATTGTCAACCACAGTTGTTATTCCCTGTGCTAAAAGCTCCCTGATTTTTAATTTAATCGAAGTTTTTACTGCTTCTGGTGATGCCTGACGTACTCTGGCATGATTTTTTATATCCCAGGTAGTAAATGTCTCATCAGGATCTTTTTGTGTACCTCGTAAAACACTATCCTCCAGGTGGGTATGCATGTTTATTAAGCCGGGAAGTACCATTGAGTCACCAAGATTAACTATCCGTTCCCTTGAGCCCCTGCGAACCTTACTTCTGGGCCCGACTGAGCAGATCCGGTTTTCTGAGATGGAAATTGCTCCATTAGTGAGGAGTTCACCGGATTCCAGAAGTATCCATTTAGCGAAATATATGGTTTCCATAATTACATAAAATACATTCAGGGATTTTGTTCCAACCCCTTTAGGTGCTCATATGCCGAAAAACCAACACTCACTTCAACTTTGCAATTATGGTTACATTAAAATTAGCACTCTGATTGACTTCACTGTCTACTGTACTTATTTTTAGCGATTAGTTTAACTAAAATTTATCCGGAAAGGGTTATCATGAAATATCGTACTTTTATTGCTTCAGCTACTTTTTACCTGGTGAATGCTGTTACTGTGTTCAGCCAGGGAACACAATCCACTGCTCCAACCGGTGGTTTTGGCAGTCTTTTACCAATGATTGCTGTCATGTTCGCTATCATTTACTTTTTTATGATTCGCCCTGAGCAGAAAAAACAGAAAGAGCGCCTCGAAATGTTGAAAAACCTTAAAAAAGGTGATAAGGTATTAACCAGTGCAGGTATTCTGGGAGTAGTAGGGAATATAAAAGATAATACCGTTATGGTAAAAATCGGTGAAAATGCAGTGGTTGAATTTACCAAATCGGCTATAACATCCGTAATCAATGAAAACGAAAAAACGGTTGACAAGACTGAAAAGGAGAAAAAGTAGTAGTGCTTGATGTCCGTATATTTGGTGATCCGGTTTTACGCAAAGTCGCAAAACCGGTCGAAAAGTTTGATAGCAGTCTCCAGAAATTCATTGAAGATATGTTTGAGGCACTGAGGGTTGAGGATGGAGTCGGTCTGGCTGCGCCTCAGGTGGGGGAATCAATTCAGCTGGTGGTAATTGATATTACTGGTGGTGAAAAAGATCCCATTGTGCTTATTAATCCAGTCATTTACAATGCTTCAGAGCAAACAGAATGTGCTGATGAGGGTTGTCTCAGCATTCCTGGAGTAACACTTTCTGTAAACCGTCCGGTCAGGGTGAGTGTAAAGGCCCGCGATGCAGAAGGCAAAGAGTTCATTATTGAAAACGCAGAAGGTCTTCTGGCCAGAGCAATTCAGCATGAAACAGATCATCTTCATGGATTGATGATAGTGGATCATGTTTCTGCTTTACAAAAAACTATGATTGGCAAAAAGTTGAAAAAGCTGAAAAAATCCTCTCGTGATAAATCTCAGGATTAATAATTTCATATCGATAGCAGTATTTTGCTGCTTTCTATATCGATGTACACCAAATCTCAGGTATATAAAAGTTAATCCACCTGATTCTTCAACAGTTTCTGTTACTGACTTACAGGCAGAAGCTGTTGATACCATTTCAGCAGAATCAAAATCAGTTGATAGCTCCCTAATACCAGCAGAAGCTGCTCCCGATGATATCGATTTCAGCGTAGTATTAGATTCAGCGACTGATACAAGTTCAGCAGTTAATGTCATTACTGTAGACACATCATCGCCTTTATTCAGATACCCACCATGCAAAGTACTCAATAAAAAGGTGCGAATCGCGCTGGAACGAAACGTCTCAGTCGCATCGTTTTTTGCAGAGGGTAAAATAAAACTGAGATCGGCTGCAGTTGCTGTTGATTTCAACGGAAAAATCATTACCCGCAGTTCAAGAGAAGGTAAAGTTGCGGTTTTCAGTTCCAGAGGTAACGGAGAAATATTATTACCATGCACTCTCATCTCTGCTGGCCCGGATAATTTAATCAAAGTCGATCAGTTATCATACAGAGGAGAAATCATTTTAATCAGTGAGAAAAGTGGCTCGTTTTCTATTGTTAACTATATCGATGTCGAACAGTATCTTCGGGGAGTTGTTCCACTAGAGATTGGTAAACGACCTGAAAATTTGATTGAAGCACTCAAGGCTCAGGCGATAGCAGCAAGAACTTACACCTATAAACGAATGATGGAGCGCAGGAGAGCCTCCTTTGATATGACCGCTACTATTCAGGATCAGGTATATGGTGGTGCAGATTCAGAATACAGAGAATCGAATATGGCTGTTAACATGACTGAAGATATGATTATGGTTTGTGAGGACAGTCTGATACACGCATATTACCATTCCACTTGTGGCGGAAGGACAGCCAATATCGAAGACGTATGGGACAAACCATACTGCAGTTATTTAAGATCAATGAGTGATCTGGATTCTTCAGGACTGCCATATTGCCGGATTTCACCAAGGTTTAATTGGCAGGAACAATGGTCGAGACGAGTGTTTTTCGATCAGATATATAATAATTTACAAAAAATGTATCCGGGTAAGGATTTCCAGGGAAATCTTAAGGGGCTGGTCATAAAAGAAGTCTTTGCTTGTGGCAGAATTAAAGACTGTACATTCTCTGGACAACGATGGCTTATCGATATTGGCGGAGATAAATTGCGATTTGTTATACGCCGTGACACGCCGGAGAGGTCTATTTTGCGAAGCGCAAATTTTAAAATTATCTCTCTGGGTCCCAAAGACGTATTGATAAGTGGAACCGGGTATGGTCATGGGATAGGAATGTGTCAGATGGGAGCAATCGGCAGAGCAGGGGCTGGTCAGTCATTTGAACAGATACTCCAGGCTTACTACACCGGAGTTCGTATCTGTAAGGCAACAAAGCATAATTGAGAATGAGATTTATTGCAGATTTACACATCCATTCGAGGTATTCACTGGCTACCAGCTCACAGCTGACTCCTGAGATGCTTGATCTATGGGGGAGAAAAAAAGGCTTGACTGTTATAGGAACCGGTGATGCAGTACACCCTAAATGGCTTGATGAGTTGAAGGGAAAGCTGGTATCAGCTGAAAATGGACTATTCCGGTTAAAAAAAAATCTGATTCATGACAAGACCCTGAATTATGGACAAAACATTTATTTCATGCTTTGTTCCGAGATAAGCTGTATTTACAAAAAGAATGGACGGGTCAGAAAGGTTCACAACCTGGTATATGCTCCATCATTTTCTTCCATGGCCAAAATTCAAAAAGCCCTCGGCAAAATCGGAAATATCAGCTCGGATGGAAGGCCGATTTTAGGACTTGACTCACGTGACCTGCTGGAGATCATTCTTGATGCTGATTCTGATGCTGTTCTGATACCAGCTCATATATGGACTCCCTGGTTTTCGGTACTAGGGTCCAAATCAGGGTTCAATTCTATCGAAGAGTGTTATGGCGATTTATCAGATCATATTTTTGCAGTTGAGACAGGATTATCATCCGATCCGCCGATGAACCGTCAGTGCTCAATATTAAATTAATATGCACTGGTAAGCAATTCCGATGCCCATTCACCCGAAAACCTGGGGCGAGAGGCAAATCTGTTTGATTCCGAGCTTAGTTACACTGATATTATGGATGCTTTAAAATGTAAAGATAAAAGGTTCCTGGGGACTGTTGAATACTTTCCTGAAGAAGGGAAATATCACCTTGACGGACATCGTAAGTGCGAGATCTGTTGGGAACCACAGGAAACTATAAGACACAAACAAATCTGTCCGGTTTGCGGCAAAAAAGTGACAGTTGGTGTGTTGAGCCGTGTGACAGAACTGACCGATCAAAACAGATATCCTGATAAACAGATCTGGTATTCAGTAACACCATTGAAAAATTTACTCTCTGAGATTTTACAGACTGGTTCTAACAGTAAAAAGGTATCTGTCTTTTATGAAAATCTGTTACGTAAATGTGGACCTGAATTCAGTATACTTCTGGAAATCCCTGTTGAAGAGCTGCAAAAAACCGATAAATCGGTGGCAGATGGAATTGAACATCTCAGAGCCGGAAAAGTAAAGCTTAAAGCTGGTTACGATGGCGTTTTTGGCAGCATAAAAGTGTTTGAATAAGCAGTCAGGTTCAGACAACTTGTAAAATATCTGCCCGGGCATTCCCGCCAGATCCGGCAGATAATTTTTACTTGTTTATTACTTCACCCTCTACTATTAATGTATGTATCGAAAAAAGAAAGAGAAATATTGACCTGTAATAGGTCCGGACGTTTATAAGCGAACTGCCCTGAGGTTCTCCTTTCAATGCATCTCTAATAGCTTCATTATAATCGGGTTTCGCAAGCGGTATACAATTAACAAGACTGATTGCGGTTTGTTTTCCCTGAACCGATTTACTGGTTTTGTAGTTTTTATCACGCAATGGTTCGATCGAAGCAGATAATCCGGCAGGTGCGTAAATACAACCGGAAATAATCATAACTAATATTAAATGCAATGTCAAAACGATTTTCATTGAAAAACTCCTCTTTGGTGTTTAGACATACGGGAATTAAATAAAACAATATCATTGAGGATTGTAGCTTTTCAACAGGGAAATTGAAACCTGATAGCCAATTGCGAGAATTTACGATATTCCTTATTACAGGAAAGAAAATCGTTTCCTGAATTAATAAATTATTCCAACTAAGCTCAACATATTCTGGACAGAACGATTCTTTTTTACCCGAATTAATATGTCCCGGTGTGATAACAATCTCATTTTTTCTGTATAAATTTCAATAATTATTCACATGGATAAGGCCTGAAGATTTTGAATCTTATTTAAAAAAATCCTCCACACTATCAGTTT
>DATAMG010000022.1:0-50183 GCA_036260705.1 Chitinispirillaceae bacterium
AACTTCCTATAAAGGTGAATAATCGAGGTGGATTGTGAACAGTAATTATGAGCTGTATATTTCTGATTTAAATAAAACATTCATTTCAAATCAGAATGAAATCAAAGTTTTAAAAGACATTAACCTTGGAATTCGAAAAGGTGAAATCATCAGCATTGTTGGTTCCAGCGGATGCGGAAAAAGCACCCTTTTAAAGATTGTTGCCGGGCTTGAAATTGAATATGATGGTACAGTATTGCACAATGGTATGAAAGTTACCGCACCTGATTTGACAAGAGGTATGATTTTTCAGGAACATCGTCTTATTCCCTGGTTATCCGTCAAAAATAATATTGCATTTGCAGTCAATAACAAATCCAGGCAAGAAAAAAATGAACTTGTTTCTAAACATATCGATCTTGTTGGTTTAAATGGATTTGAAAATTCCTTCCCGCACCAGATCTCAGGCGGTATGGCACAAAGAGTTGCAATCGCAAGAGCACTTGTTAACAGACCGCAGTTACTTCTGTTGGATGAACCATTCAGTGCTCTGGATGCTATTACAAGAATCCAGATGCAGAAAGAAATTTTAAGAATATGGGAAGTTGAACGCTGCTCTATGATTCTTGTAACACACGATATTGATGAAGCAATCTTTTTGGGTGATAAAGTACTTGTTATGTCTAGCCTCCCGGGAACTATAAGTAAATCATTTCCCATTAACTTCAGTAGACCAAGAGATAGAAACAATGTTGAGTTTGCTGAAATCCGTCAATTGATATACAAAGAGTTCTTTTACCAGAATGATGATGAATTACAATTTGTAATATAAAAGGATCACTATAATGAAAATCACATTAATAAATCCGGCATTTTTTGATGGACACGAATTTAAAAACAGATATAACGATTTTCTGGATTGGGTTAAGGGAGGAAATCTGTATATCGCTCCATTCGAACCACCTTTAGGTTTAGCTTATTTGAGCTCAGCACTCAAGAATGCGGGACATGAAGTACATTTGCTTGATATGCAAGGGCTATTAATGGATAGTGAATCCCTGATTAAGGAACTAAAAAAATTAAAACCGGAAATTGTCGGAATTACTTCCATGACCACAACTTTTCCTCAAGCTTTGAAAACAGCTTCCCTGGTTAGAAATACAATCCCAACTGCAAAAATCGTATTTGGCGGAGTGCATCCAACACTCGATCCAGATAGTACACTGAAATATGATATTGTCGATTTTGTTATACGTGGTGAAGGCGAAGCATCATTTGTTAAACTTGTTAATGCTTTAGCAAACAATTTCTCTGTTGAAAACATAGAAGGACTTTGTTTTAAGAAAAATGGAAACATTTCAGTTGCAGAAAAAACAATCATTTTGGATCAGTCTATAATTCCATCCCTGGATTACGAATCTTTTCCTGTGGAAACATATATCCGTCACAATGAATATTTGCGTGGAATCAGGGGAATATCTATGCTTGTTTCACGAGGTTGCCCATATCCTTGTACTCTTTGCGCTGTTCATCAAACTATGGGAAGGCAATGGAGAGTAAAATCTCCAGAACTTGTTGTAAATGAAATACTTTATCTGAAAAAACGATTCGGGATAGAAGGTATTTGGTTTAAAGACAGCATTTTCAATCTCAATAAAAAATGGGTTACAGAATTTTGCGACCTGTTACTTTTAAGCAAAGCTGATATAAAATGGCAGGTAAATACAAGGGTCGATCTTATCGAGGTTGATCAACTTCTACTCATGAAATCAGCAGGCCTTACTCAAATTGACCTTGGAATAGAAACCGGTTCTGTTAAAAGTCTCGAAAAACTTAAGAAAAAGATATCAATCCCACAGATTAAGGAAAAGGTTGCTTTAGCTAAGAAATATGTAAAGGTTTTCGGCTTCTTTATGATCGGTATTCCCGGTGAGAATGAAACAGATGTTTACGATACATTTCAGCTTGCAAAAGATTTAAAGCTCGATAGAAGTACATGGAGTATTTATAGCCCGTTACCAGGTTCTATTCTGTATGATGAGCTGATTCTGCAGGGAAAAATCGATATTCATAAAATTAACTTCGAAGATATTCATTTCACAAAAGCATTCGAGGGAATTTGCGATATTCCAGGCAATAGGCTGTCCGAAATTTACAATGAAATTAATGACTTTTTTTATAAAAGTCACCAATTTGACACTGTTGCATAAATAACATTCGCAGATAAACCATATACTTTCTTAATCATTTTTCTTTTTCGATTGGATTAAATAATATGTTCGATATTTCAGCCCAGGTAATTAAACAATTTGCAATTGATAAGGGCGCCGATTTGGTCGGAATTGCTTCGGTCGATAGATTCAACAGCTATCCAGATGAGCGCAAACCTGATGTATTACTTTCAGATGCAAAATCGGTTATTGCTGTTGGTGTGAGAGTTCTAAAAGACACTGTCAAAACTAATCTATTGCTTTCTGCTTTACACCATATAACAATCAATATGTATCATAATCAGATCGCATATGAAATAGGCCGCTTTTTAGATGATAATAATTTTAAAGCAGTTGTAGTTCCCCATCGTATAGGAAATCTTGATCCTGATTTACGAAGCAGCCCTGATTATATGGAAATTTATCCCAAACTGTTTGGAATATCTACTCGACATGCTGCCTATGAAGCCGGACTTGGTGTTTTTGGCAAAAGCAGATTGTTGTTATCTAAAAGATTCGGACCTCTGCAACGATTTGCTGCAGTTATCACAAATGCGAATATTTTACCTGATGTTAAAATACCTGATGAAGAAGCTAAACGCATTTGTCCCCCAAATTGCACTATCTGTATAAAAAAATGTCCCGGAAAGGCAATTTCCGTTGAAAAAGGAATTGAATGGGAAAAATGCAACGAAGTAATCCGCCCGCATAATGGACAATATGGATATTCGGCTTGTTGTGAGTGCATGATTTCATGCCCATCCGGAAATAAGTGATATAAACGAGCTTAAATATTCTTTTTCGAATGATAATTTAACAAGCAATTGTAATACATTGATTTCCATTTTTTGGTGAAAAATTAATTCTTCCAATCTTTCTTGACTATGTTAATTGGTTTAATTATATTAGAAACATGAATAACATTTTGACTAAACATTGAAAAGCAGGGAAAGGGACAACCCTTCCAATAATCTTATATTACTGCAAATGTTAACCAGACATCTGGAAACATTCTCAGATTTTGTAAAAACAGAGTCGTTATTATGAGAATTTTCTCCAATGTCTTTATATATTTGTTTTTTCTTATTCTCTATGCATTTCCCAAACCGGTTCAAAACCAAGTTAATCCCCTTTTTAAACATAAGATAATAAATCAAAACAAATCAGTTAATTTTGGACATGCGACCAAATTTCTTGCGGATTATCTCTTTTTTATTCATGGAACAAAAGGGATTTATGTCAATACATTTAATCAGGTAAACTCATGTGTCATTAACAACCTCACCAGATGTTAAATACTACAACCAAAGGAGATCCAGATGACCAGTAAAAAAACCAAACAGATCGCCATATACGGAAAAGGGGGCATTGGGAAATCGACAACCACATCCAATATCAGCGCTGCATTGGTGGAGGCCGGATATAGGGTGATGCAGATCGGTTGTGATCCTAAAAGCGATTCCACCAATACACTTCGTAATGGGGAGTATATCCCGTCGGTACTGGATCTGTTACGCTCCAACGTACAGGTTGACGCTCACGAAGCCATTTTCAAAGGTTTCGGTGGTGTCTTTTGTGTCGAAGCGGGTGGTCCCCAACCAGGCGTTGGTTGTGCAGGACGCGGAATTATCACCGCAGTGGAACTTTTAAAACAACAAAGTGTCTTTGAGGAACTTGACTTGGATTACGTAATTTTCGATGTACTGGGTGATGTTGTCTGTGGTGGTTTTGCCGTACCCATACGCGAAGGGCTTGCAGAACATGTTTTTGCGGTGTCCTCGGCAGATTTCATGGCCATTTATGCGGCTAATAATCTTTTCAAAGGTATACAGAAATATTCGACTGGTGGGGGAGCCCTGCTAGGTGGAGTCATTGCCAATTCGATCAATACATCCTTTCATCGCGAAATTGTGGATGATTTCGTCACACGAACAAAGACGCAGGTGGTTGAGTACATTCCCCGCTCCCTAACGGTAACACAATCAGAGCTCCAGGGAAAAACAACAATTGAGGCTAACCCCAAATCTGAACAGGCCAATGTTTATCGCCGCCTGGCCAAAAAAATCGCTGAACACACCCAGTCAAAGGTTCCCAGTCCACTCAGTTCAGAAGAATTGCGATCCTGGTCAGCCTCATGGGCGGATCAGTTGATCGAAGTGGAAAAAGCTAAACAGAATGCCGAGGTTTATGCCTGATGAGACATGATGATTTTATAATCTGAAGTTATAATCTTTCAATCGGTTTGCAGATTCATAACTTCTTTTGCCAAGTTTGTATTTTAAAAAATTGACAGTTTGTCATAATGTAAATTGACTTATTAACATAGGAGGAGAACCTATGCCCATCAATTTGAAAACGACTGTTGTCGAGAGCCGGGAACAACGACTCGGGACAATCGTAGCCTGGGAAGGTCAGGCTACCGATCTTTCCGAGAAATCCGGATATTCTCATGGAAATTGTGTATCTAATTGCAATAAAAAAGCTCGTAAAATCTGTGAACTCCAGGGACCGTTCACTCAGGGCTCCATATGCAGTGAAATGATGGTAGAATGCCAAGCCGGTAATGTCCGGGGAGCAGTTACAGTACAACATTCACCCATCGGTTGCGGAGCCGGTCAGGTCCTTTATAACTCGCTGTTCAGAAATGGTCTGGCTGCCAGAGGGCTTCCTGTAGAAAATTTACACCTAATCAGTACCAATCTGACTGAAAAGGACATGGTCTACGGTGGTATAGAAAAACTTGAGAAATCGGTTCGTGAAGCCAAGAAACGTCACAATCCGCGTGCAATTTTTATAGCAACATCCTGCGCTACTGGAATCATCGGCGACGATGTTGATGGTGCTGCCAGCCAATTGGAAGAAGAATTGGGAATTCCTGTTATCCCCCTGCATTGTGAAGGATTCAAGTCCAAACACTGGAGCACAGGTTTTGATGCCACTCAGCATGGTATTCTTCGTCAATTAGTCCGCCGCAATCCAAAGAAACAGGAGGATCTTGTTAATGTCATCAACCTTTGGGGTTCTGATGTATTCACTCCTATGTTGAAGGAATTAGGATTACGAGTCAACTATGTAGTAGACATGGCCACTGTAGAAGAACTGGAACAGCTCTCGGAAGCTGCTGCTACGGTCAGTCATTGTTATACTCTGGCAACCTACATGGCACAAGCCCTGGAACAGGAATTCGGCGTGCCTGAAATTAAAGCTCCTCAACCTTATGGAACTCTCGGCACCGATTCCTGGCTTAGAGAACTGGCAAAAGTCACTCATAGCCAAGAACTGGCAGAGACTTATATAACAAAAGAACACACCCGAATAGCTCCCAGACTTGAGGAGTTGCGAAAAAAACTGATAGGTGTAAAAGGCTTTATCGCTACAGGTTCCGCATATGCACATGCGATAATTGGAGTACTCCGCGAACTCGGTGTCGATGTAGATACATCCTTGCTTTTCCATCACGATCCTGTTTACGATTCACAGGATCTGAAACAGGATTCATTGGCTTATTTGGTAGACAACTACGGAGATGTCAATATTTCTATAGGCAACCGGCAGCAATATCAGTTCTATGCTTTATTGAAACGGGTCAAACCTGATTTCATTATCATCCGTCATAACGGTCTTGCCCCACTAGCCTCCAAGCTGGGCATTCCGTCGATCCCGCTTGGTGACGAACACCATCCATTGGGATATCAGGGTATTCTTAACTTAGGCGAATCAATTCTGGATGTGCTGGCACAGAAAAAATTTCATCAGGATCTGGCCGCTCATGCCGAACTACCCTACAGTGATTGGTGGTTGGCACAAAAAGATCCCTATATATTAGCCCGAACAAAAACTTAATCACAGAACAAGTTTTGACTGATAAGGAGTAAGAATGCCGGTAACAATAAATAAAACGATTCAGAGTGAAAAGTCTAACTCTATTGAACAGATCCGTTATGGCTGCTCAATTGCAGCTATGCACAGTGTATCAGCCATTCCCCATGTCATCCCCATAACCCATTGCGGTCCGGGATGTGCCGATAAGCAGTTTATGAATATCAATTTCTATAATGGTTTTCAGGGTGGTGGTTATGGTGGTGGCGCAGTAATTCCAAGTACTAATGCCACTGAGCGTGAAGTGGTGTTCGGAGGTGCTGACCGTCTGCGTGAACTGATTGAATCCTCCCGTAAAGTGCTAAAAGCCGACCTGTTTGTTGTACTCACTGGTTGTATCCCTGACCTGGTTGGAGATGACGTCGGAGCTGTCGTATCAGAGTTCAAAGATGATGGCGGAATTCCTGTAATCTATGCAGAAACCGGTGGTTTCCGTGGTAATAATTTTACTGGTCATGAAATCGTGACCAGAGCTATCATCGATCAATTTGTGGGTGATTATAATGGTATCCGTCAAAACAACCTTGTTAATCTCTGGTCGCTTCTCCCCTATCATAATACCTTCTGGAGAGGTGATTTATCGGAGATAAAACGGTTGCTGGAAGGCATCGGACTGGAAGTCAATATCCTGTATGGCCATGAATCCAACGGTGTTTCGGATTGGAAACGGATTCCCAATGCCGCATTCAATTTGGTCCTTTCCCCATGGCTTGGCCTCGCCACTGTCCAACACCTCGAACAAAAATACGGCCAGTCCTTCCTCCACATTCCTGTGATTCCCATCGGAGCCCAGGAAACCAGTGCTTTTTTGCGTCGTGTAGGAGAATATTCACAAATTGACAAAAAAATAGTGGAAGCCTATATTCATAAAGAAGAAAAGCTCTATTACAGCTACTTGCAGGATTTTTCCGAGTTCTATTCGGAATACTGGTGGGGGCTGCCTGCAAAATTTGCTGTTTTAGGGGACAGCGCCTACAATCTGGCTCTGACTAAATTTTTAGTTAATCAACTTGGTTTAATACCGGTAAAACAGATCGTTACCGAAAACCCCCCTGAGGAGATGCGCACTATTATCACTGAGCAATTTTGTAACATTTCCCATGATGTTTCTATCAATGTTGAATATGAAGAAGACAGCTATGTTATCCATCAGAAGCTTCGGACAGCAGATTTTGGTCATAAACCACCGATCATCTTTGGTACTACCTGGGAAAGGGATATAGCCAAAGAACTCAAAGGTGCAATTGTCGAGGTGGGATTCCCCTCTTCATACGAGGTAGTGCTCAATCGCAGTTATATTGGATACCGTGGGGCTTTGACCCTGCTGGAAAGAATCTATTCAACAACAGTAAGTGCAAGCGCCTGAGGTCGTCATGACAGAATCAATCGTTCTTTCTGGAAAACATCCCTGTTTTAATCCCGAGGCAAGGCATTCACATGCACGCATTCATTTACCTGTAGCTCCCCGCTGCAATGTCCAGTGTAATTTTTGCAATCGTCTATTCTCTTGTGCCAATGAAAGTCGACCTGGTGTCTCTGCTTCGGTAATTTCACCCACACAAGCACTTAAAACGCTCAAGTCTGCACTCCGGTCCGGAATTCCAATTTCCGTTGCCGGAATCGCAGGTCCCGGAGATGCCTTTGCAAACGTTAAGGAAACGCTCGATACTTTGCGTCTGATTCATGAACACTTCCCTGAGATCCTGCTTTGTGTCTCAACCAATGGAGTGGATATTGCACCATATGTTGATGTCCTTGAAGATCTCGGAGTCTCACATTTGACTGTTACGGTGAATGCTATTGATGCAGAAACTGCTGCCAGGCTCTATACCTGGGTCCGTGTCGAAGGAGAAACTTTAAAAGGTCTGGAAGCAGGACAAGTCATAGTAGAGCGACAACGAACGGCACTGCAAACTATCGCTACCCATTCTTTTATACTTAAAGTCAACACAGTCGTCGTACCTGGAGTTAACATGGATCAAGTTCCCATTATTGCAAAGACAGTAGCTGACTTGGGTGCAGACCTGCACAACTGCATCCCTATGATCCCTGTAACCGCAACACCATTTGCTGAAATCGAAGAACCTCTTTCTGAGCAAATGCAAAGAATCCAGGCACTGGCAGGAGCCTATATACCACAGATGTTTCATTGCAACCGTTGTCGTGCCGATGCCTGCGGCTTTCTCACGGAAAAAGGAATGTTATGATTCTATATCCTCACATTCTTGTTCAAAATTTAATCAATTGGCCCGCAAATAATACCTGCGGGCTTATTTTCCAACTCATCAGGGTTGCAAGTTTCATCTGTAAGAAATTTCAAATAATACTATGATAATTCTTTTAAAATCAACAAAGGAGTACTCACAATAAAAGGATAGCTCATTTCTTTTCAACCGGCTCTGACAAAAAACACCTCTGCCCAAAGTGAATACCAGGTTAAGAGTTCACCTCTGTAGCAGAAAAACAGTAAAGGAAACAATATGACCTTATCATCGTCCTGCAATAAACGGCTAAAATCCGTTGAATCTGCCAATCTTCGTGTTGCAGTCGCCAGTTCTTCAGGTGTGGCTATAGACCAACACTTTGCTACTTCGCCATTTTTTTTTATATATGAGTATGATGAAAATAACTGGAAACAGATTGAAATGCGTCAAAATTCAAAACAAACCTGTTCCTGCATCGATGGCTTCAATCCTCATTCTTTCGAGTCTATTACAGAACTGATTGCAGACTGTTGTTTTATCCTTGCATCAAGGGTAGGCCCGGCCGCTGCAGTCACCCTGCTTGAAAAAGGAATCCGTGCCCATATAGCATCCGGTCAGATAACCATAGCGCTTGAGGAATTCCAGAAGACATCCAAATTCCAACATCCGCTTTCCAGAAAACAGATTCATTCAGAGTGATAATTAAATTTGAATAATTCGGTGGTGAACTTTCGAAGCATCTTGATTCATAAAACAAGTGTACGGATATTGCAAATGCATCGAGCAATGTATATGTAAACAACAAGAAAACAAAATCAATGAAATATGATAAGCAGTTTAACAGAAGAACAAACCGATTCTGTATAAATATGTTCTTTATTTTTTTTAAAAATAAATACTACCAATAATTCCCAGCTTCATCTCCGGTCTCCATTCTCCAGGTAAAGATCTTCAAATCTGCTCTTTTCAATACGCTCGATCTGCACGATTCGTGAATCATGAACTGTAAGTACAACGCTTCCATAACGTAATCCACGAAGTGTATTGGAAATCCGGGCAGCAACCTTTTCTGCCTGATTTTTAATAGAATTGTTTTCTTTTGTATTCATGGTAGTAATATAAGTTTCCCAATCAATATGATCAAGTTTAAATTAACTATGTTCACTACCATCCCACAGGTTCTCAAAAAAATTGACAAGATGGCTGGCCACATGACATGTTAAGGTTCTACGACAAACTTTAACAGGAGTGTCAGATGCAACCAGCCAAACATAAATTTACTATTTTCAAACAGATTGTGGAAATGATTCCTGCATATCTTGTACCGAAACTTGCCCGGAAGCACGACGTGGAAAAACGTTGCCGAACATTTTCAGCATGGAGCCATGTTATTTCAATGCTCTTTGCTCACCATTCACATGCATTGAGTCTAAATGATGTTGCTGATACGTTGCGATTCCACAAGGGTGCACTATCGACACTGCGTAATGCTACACCACCCAGTCGTAATGGACTATCGCATGCGAACCGTGTTAGACCGGCATCAATGGCGAAAGAATTATTCCACGAGGTAGTTCATTATCTAACAAATAGTTTTCCGCAGTTCGGTCGAATGGATACAACATTTAAACTGCCACGGAAAATCAAAAGGACGGTTAATCTTGTTGATTCAACTACGATACAGTTGTTCGCCAATTGCATGAGCTGGGCAAAGCATCGTCGCCGTAAAGCAGCCGCAAAATGTCACATGCTTCTTGATGCCCAGACATTTCTGCCCAGATTTGCGGTTGTAAAAAGCGCAAAATCCCATGATGCTGTTATGGCAAAAACATTGTGCAGTGGCCTGAAAGATGGCGAATTTGTTGTATTTGATAAAGCCTATGTTGATTTTGCACATCTCTTCGAGCTTATGCAGCGAGGGATTCTCTGGATCAGCAGAGCAAAAACAAATATGTCCTACCGCACAGTGAAAAAATTCAAAATCACTAACAAGAGTATCATTTTAGATGCTAAAATAAAACTCACTGGAATCAAGATCAGTCAGTTTTACCCCGAATGTTTTCGTCTGATTATCGCTGATGTAATCAGAGATGGCAAGCTTGTTCGAATGGAATTTATAACCGATGATTTTGAACTTGCAGCATCAACTATTTGTGAGCTGTATAAAGCTCGTTGGGATATTGAACTTTTTTTTAAACAGCTCAAGCAAACGCTCAAGCTCTCGGATTTCCTCGGATACAATGAGAATGCAGTGCAATGGCAAATATGGATGGCGCTGCTGACATATGTTCTAATGAGGTTTATAGCATATACAAGTAAATGGAAAGGAACGTTTGCACGTTTGTTTACTGCATTGCGAGGCATATTATGGAACAGGCTCGATTTACATAGTGTTCTTGATTGTTGTGGGACAGCAGAAGTGCAACTCCGAATGTGTATGCAACCTCAACAGCTTTATTTGGCATTATTTTAAAAGAGATCGTATGGGACAGCAATGTATCGCATACAATCCAAGTCAATTAAAATGTGTGAACATCCTAAACCAGTAATGAGTTATAAAATGCTGAATATTAAGGATATTTAGCTTAAAAACCAGTTTAAATATCTACATATGGGATGGTAGTGAACTATGTTTATAAAACCAATGAACATAAAGGATTGTTTCTATCACTGAAATAGATAATTTCGGGTTATAATATCATGCATATCCACAGTCCTATGTGCTGGCTTATCTATTAAGGAAAGAATTGCTGTTTATAAAGCACCATGAAATTCCAATACATAGAGCCACAGTGCACTATTGCCAAATCAGCCGTATGCTTTTTTATCGATGAAAAGAAATCGGGCAAATATGACTAAACTTGAACAATTATATGAAAATCTGAGTAAGTACAATGGTGTGGTTGTAGCATACTCAGGTGGTGTTGACAGTACACTACTGGCATATGTCGCTTATAAGGTTCTGGGAGAAAAAATGCTGGCAGTAACTGCAGTATCACCAACATATCCGGAAAGTCAACTCCTTGAAGCAAAAGCGATTGCAGGTCAATTTGGTTTTCCCCTCCAGATTATAACCACCAATGAATTTGAAGATCCGAATTTTGTTAACAATCCTCCTGACCGCTGTTATTATTGCAAACAGGAGCTTTTTCTCAGCCTTAAGAGAATCGCTGACCAATTTGGATATGCAGTTCTTGATGGAGCAAATGCTGATGACCTAGCAGATTACAGACCCGGACATCGGGCAGCAGCTGAATTACATGTAAGAAGTCCTCTTATGGAGGTTGGCATGACAAAAGCTGATATCCGGGCATTTTCAAAACAACTCAATCTCCAGACCTGGAATAAACCGGCCTACGCCTGTCTTGCTTCACGACTACCATATGGTAAAACAATAACTCAGGATATATTGAGTAGAATCGATCAGGGAGAACAATATCTTTCCTCGCTGGGGCTAAAAACTTTCAGGCTCCGTGATCATGAACCACTCGCAAGAATTGAAGTAGCAAAAGATGAAATGGACACTGCCTGGACTTTTCGGGAAAAAATTGCTGAGAAACTGAAAAATCTGGGTTTCAAATTCATAACAATAGATCTTGAAGGATTCCGATCAGGAAGTATGAATGAGCTTTTAAAAAAGGTATGAATTTAGTCATTGCGGACTCAATAGTCTGTGGTGATGACCACTATCTTCTGATCTTGTTTAATTGTGACTGACTGGTTTTAAGAGTAGGATTATTTTTTATAAACGTGTAAATCCGATCCAATTCGGCAATTTTTGAAAATTGCTGTAATCATTTCCCCAGAGTTAAATTCTTTACATATCACAATATCAACTCTGGGGTGCAATGGAGGCCGTTTCCCCAATTCCTACTAATTTGGTCGTATTTATTCAAAACATCTTGCAATCTCAGAAATCCGGTTTTATATTAACTTTGTTGATAATTTTTGTGAACTTTAACCGGGCTTCCAGAATTTTATGAATATCTCAATTAATGGTGAATCCAAAATCATCACAGACTCAATTTCTATAAACGATCTTCTCAGAGAATTCAATGTAGAAGCTCCTGATACGGTATCTGTTCAACTCAACGGAAATTTTGTTGATCGAAAAAGTTTCACTTCTACCTTCCTGAAAAACAACGATGAAATCGATTTCCTCTATTTTATGGGAGGAGGAAGGTGAAAGGCTTTTCTTCTAAAGCAATCCATGGTGTGATTTCGAAAAAAGATGTTCATGGTACACTTCGATTTCCACTATATGATTCTGCCGCATTCGAAGCGGCTACAGCAAAGGATCTGGAGTTTGCATTTGAGGGAAAAAAACTTTTTCATACCTATTCTAGAATCAGCAATCCGACAGTGGATGATTTTGAACAGCGGATCAGGGTTTTGACAGATTCATTCGGGGTGGTTGCAGTCTCCTCAGGCATGGCAGCAATAGCAGAAACTGTTTTTGCTCTGACTGAAACTGGTTCTAATATCATAACATCCAGATTTTTATTTGGTAATACCATTTCATTATTTGAAAAGACCTTCAAGCGATGGGGACTTCATATCAAATATGCAGATATGACAGAGCCCCAATCAATCTTACCCTTGATCGATGAAAATACCCGCCTGATTTTTCTGGAGTCCATCACCAATCCTCAGCTTGAAGTTGCTGATGTCGAAAAAATAACATCCCTGGTTAAGATCTACAGTATACCGGTTGTTCTTGATGGGACTCTGACAACACCATATCTGTTCAATTCGAAAAAAGCCGGTGTAGCGATTGAAATAATTTCCAGTACCAAATACATATCCGGTGGTGCGACAACTATTGGCGGGCTGATAATTGACAATGGTTCTTTTGATTGGAATAAGGTACCGGCACTTTCAGATGATGCCAGAAAGGCTGGACCTGCTGTTTTTCTTATGCGATTGCGCAGAGAAATCCATCGGAATCTTGGATCATGCATCTCACCGCACAATGCATGGCTTCAAGTGCTTGGACTGGAAACACTTGCACTGAGGATAGAGAAATCAAGCAGAAACGCCTTATTAATTGCAGAGTTTCTCAGTAATAACAGCAAGGTCAGAAAAGTCGTTTATCCTGGCCTTCCAAATTCAAAATCCTATGATATTGCGAAAAAACAGTTCAGAAGCGGGTTTGGTGGAATACTGGTATTTGAACTTAACAATAAAGAAGATTGTTTCCGTTTTATAGACAACCTTACCATTATAAGACGGGCTACAAATCTCAATGACAATAAAACACTGATTATTCATCCTGCATCGACAATTTTCTGCGATTATTCTGCTGAAGAACGGGAAAAGATGCTGGTAACTGACCGTTTGATAAGGCTTTCTGTTGGCATTGAAGATATTGATGATTTAATTGATGATCTGCAGACAGGATTGGAATCGATATGATCGAATTAACTGAGGAACAACTGGAACGATACAGCCGCCATATTCTTCTAAAAGACATCGGCATCGAAGGACAGGTAAAGATCCTTAGCAGTAAAGTCCTGATAATCGGTGCTGGCGGTCTTGGTGCTCCAGTTGCACTGTACCTTGCTGCTGCCGGAGTCGGTACTCTGGGGATAGCCGATGGGGATAAAGTAGGCTTGTCAAATCTGCAGAGACAAATCATCCATTTTACCAAAGACATTAATATACCGAAAGTTCAATCTGCTGCCGAAAAAATAAGACAGCTCAATCCAGATGTCAAAGTAAATGCTATTCAGGAATTTGTATTTGCAGATAATATCAGGAATATAATCCGGGGTTATGATTTTGTAGTAGATGGAACTGATAATTTCGCTACCAAATTTCTTATCAACGATGCATGTGTGCTGGAAAATATTCCATATTCCCACGGTGGAATTCTAAGATTTACAGGACAGACAATGACCATAGTACCGGGTGAAACTGCCTGTTATCGTTGTATCTTTACCGCCCCTCCTCCCAAAAATGCAGTACCTACCTGTTCACAGGCTGGTGTTCTGGGTGCAATCGCAGGAATGCTTGGTACGATACAGGCAGCTGAGACATTGAAATTTATAACAGGAACAGGGATTGCCCTGAAAAATAAACTTTTAACTTTTGATGCAACAGACATGAATTTCAGAAATGTCACACTGCACAAACAGAAACAGTGTGCCGTTTGCGGAGAAAACCCTGCTATTAATGAACTGTTCGATGAAGAGCATATAACCTGTGACCTGAAGCACTGATGGAGTAATTATTTTGCGTATAGAAAGAAACATCTGCGACCGGCTTATCAAACATGCCAGAGAAGACGCACCGGTCGAAGCCTGCGGTTACCTGGTAGAAAAAAACGGTATTATCAGTATTTCAATTCCATTAACCAATGTAGATGCCTCTTCAGAGCATTTTTCTCTTGATCCAAAGGAGCAGTTTGAAGCAATCAGAACTATCAGATCACTTGGAATGAAACTGGCAGCTGTTTATCACAGTCATCCATCTTCACCAGCAAGGCCTTCTGATGAAGATGTCCGACTTGCATTTGATAAAAATATAAGTTATGTGATCATTTCAATTCTCGATGAGAATGCAGTGATCAAATCTTTTAAAATACGCGATGGTAATATCCTCGAAGAAAACATTGAGACAATTAATCAGACACTGTCATCAGGTCCTAAGGAGTAAAGAATGGCTTTTTCTGCATATTCGATCCCGGAAACACATAAAAAAGAAATTGATGAATTTGAATCACTTATTAACAACTTTAAAAACAATGTTATATCTGAAGCAGAATTAAAAGCCCGAAGAGTCCCGTTTGGAATTTATGAACAGCGTAAACGGGGGACATACATGGTACGGATCAGATGCACTGCAGGAATTATCACGCCTTTTCAATTGAAAAAAGTGGCTGAAATTTCGCTCAGGTTCGCATCGGGTTCGCTTCATATTACAACACGTCAGGAAATCCAGATTCACGATGTTGGAATCGATGATATTATTTCTATTTTACGCGAACTTGCTCAAAATGGTTTATCAACAAGAGGTGGAGGCGGAAATACTGTCAGAAATATAACCGCTCCATGGGATTCAGGCATTACAAATAATGAAACTTTTGACATAACCCCTTATGCTGTAGCATTGACTTCAGAACTTATTTTCAGGTCCGATTCATGGCTTCTTCCCCGTAAATATAAAATTGCATTTTCCCATTCAGATAATGATTTCAGTTACGCTCAAATAAACGATCTGGGATTCATTGCAACAATCAAAAACGGAATACCGGGGTTCAGGGTGTTCACCGCTGGTGGTATGGGACATCAATCGCAGGTGGGTAATCTGCTTCATGATTTTATAGAAACACACGAAATTTTTGATGTTGCGGAAGCCATCAAACGCTTATTCTCTAAATACGGTAACCGGAAAAATAAGCATTCAGCACGCTTACGATTTTTATGGAATTCTCTGGGTAAAGAAAAATTCGAAGTATTATACAATCAAGAAAAGAAAAAAATTCTTGAAGAAAATTTATCAAGACCTGAAATAACCTCTATTTTAAATTCCGTTACTGTGCCTCGGGGAGTTGATCCGCTCAGTGATACTTCCCCGGAATTCAAGATATGGAAAAACCGTTTTGTTATTCAGCAGAAACAGTCTGGTGCATATGCTGTCATACTTCCATTATTATATGGTAATATCAGCGCTGAGAAAATAATAGTGCTTGCAACATCTCTTCTTCCTTTTGGAGATAACACCATTCGTTTTACCTGTAATCAGAATATCACTTTACGCAATATTGCTCCTGAATATCTGGGCAATGTGTATAGAATCAGTCAGAAAATCAGTGAATTATCAAGCAGTTCTCCCCTGTTCGGCAATGCTGTTGCTTGTGCAGGGGCAAGTACCTGTCAGCTGGGGATCTGTCGGTCCCGTGGAGCTTTGGGTGCTATCATAGATCAATTGAAATCATCCCGGCTCGATCTTGATTCGATTAAAGATTTGAGACTTAATATTTCAGGATGCTCAAACTCATGCGGTCAGCATGTTATAGCTGATCTGGGCTTTTTTGGAAAAGCCGGAAGAAAAGATCAGCACAGTTATCCTGCATATACCATTGTCGGCGGGGCAATAAGCAGTTCTGAAGGAGTAAAGCTTGCAGGAAAAATTGATGAAGTTAATGCAAAGGATCTTCCAGTTCTGGTGGAAGAGATTCTGCAGCATTATATCTCAAGAAAGAAAGATTATGTCTCATTCGCGGCTTATCTGGAATCGGAAGGGATTGATTTTATTCGTGAAGCAGCCGGTAGATTCAGGGAAATACCTTCGTTTGAGGAAAACCGGAATTACTACCGGGACTGGGGTGAAACAGAAATATTTTCACTTGCAGGAAAAGGAACAGGTGAATGTTCTGCTGGTTTATTTGACCTTATTGAAATCGATCTTAATCGTCTCAGACAGATCAGAAGTTCACTTATAAATGGTAAATTTGACAAAGCACCACTTGACATGCTTTATGATTTGTTATTGGTCAGTTCGCGTATGTTACTTATTACTCGTGGTTTGGAGGCGGCATCGGATAAAGATGTTTTTCAAAAATTCAAAACCGGTTTTATCGATCAGAACATCGTTGATTTGCGTTTTTTACCATTAATTGAAAAAGGAATAACCGGGGCCATAACAGATCTTATCTATGATCAGGCTTTAATTGTGTACCTTTCGCAAACAGTTGAACAGTTGTATCTTAACATGGATAATTCAATGCAATTTAGCGATCCATGCAGTACCGGTTGTTGCTGTCAGAATAAACACAATCAGGTAAAAGAGTTTTACGCAGCTCTTAAAAAGGATTTCAGAGGAGTAGCCTGCCCCATGAATTTCGTTAAAACCAAGATGGCGCTATCTCAGATCAAATCCGGAGAGATCCTTCAGATAAAACTCGATGATGGGGAACCGGTTGAAAATGTTCCTAAATCAGTGGAGGAAGAAGGGCATTCGATACTTTCAATGGTTAGAAGAGACGATCACTGGCTTATACATATCAAAAAGCAATTTGATTGAGCAATTATTGACAATTACTTCACCAGAAGGGATGATTTTATGAAATGGACATCTAAATTATCAAAAGCAATACCAGTTTTGGCATTATTAACAAGCACCGTTTTTTCAGCAGAAAAGACTCTCCTGAATGTATCTTACGATCCTACAAGAGAATTATATCAGGATGTAAACACCAGATTTTCAAAATACTGGGAAAGCAAAACCGGCGACAAGATCACCATTAAAGCAAGTCATGGTGGCTCTGGCAAACAGGCTCGAGCAGTGATCGATGGACTCGATGCAGATGTAGTCACTCTTGCACTGGCATATGATATCGATGCAATCTCAGAGCATGGAGATCTTTTACCGGCTGATTGGCAGAGCAGATTTCCAAACAACAGTGCACCGTACACATCCACGATCGTTTTTCTGGTAAGGAAAGGTAATCCAAAAAAGATCAAAGACTGGGACGATCTTGTCCGTGAGGGGATTTCAGTGATTACACCCAATCCCAAAACTTCAGGAGGAGCCCGCTGGAATTATCTTGCTGCCTGGGGCTTTGCGCTCAAAAAATACGGCAGTGATGAAAAAGCACAAGAATTTGTAAAAAAACTTTTTAAAAATGTACCTGTTCTGGATGCAGGAGCAAGAGGGTCTACAAACACATTTGTCCAAAGGGGAATCGGAGATGTTCTACTGGCATGGGAAAACGAAGCATTTCTCTCCATAAAGGAATTAGGTAAAGAACAGGTGGAAATAGTCGTTCCCTCAGTAAGTATCCTTGCTGAACCTCCAGTTGCAATTGTGGAGAAGAATGCCAAAAAACATGGAACACTGGAAATTGCCAAAGCATACCTGGAATATCTTTACACTCCGGAAATACAGGATGTAGTCGCCAGCCATTATTACAGACCGAGGCTTCAGGATGTTGCAGACAAATACAAGTCTACATTCCCGTCTGTTCATCTTTTTACAATTGATGAACTGTTCGGTGGATGGAAAAAGAGTCAAAACACTCACTTTGCGGATAATGGAATTTTCGATCAGATTTATCAGAGTGGAACTAAGTAATGTCATTATTTTTCCAAAAGACTCCTTCTGACAAAAAGAGACATGGAATCCTGCCGGGTTTCGGACTTTCCATGGGAATTACGGTATTATATCTTTCAATTTTGGTTCTGATACCGTTAATTTCCCTCTTTTTCAAGGCTGCTGGAATCAATCCTGACTCTTTTGCAAAGCAACTGTTATCACCCAGGGTTCTTTCCGCCTTTTCTATCAGTATACGGACCTCAGTATACGCTGCTTTTTTCGACGGGATTTTCGGATTACTTGTCGCATGGACTCTGGTTCGATACAATTTTCCGGGAAAAAAAATAATCGACAGTCTTATCGATCTTCCATTTGCCCTTCCAACTGCCGTTGCAGGAATTGCTCTAACTACACTTTATTCTCAAAACGGATGGATTGGGAAATTTTTGGAACCATTGGGTCTAAAGGTTGCATATACCCCGCTGGGTATCTCGCTGGCCCTTGCATTCATCGGCTTCCCCTTTGTGGTAAGATCGATTCAACCGGTACTCGAGGAGTGCAGTAGTGATATCGAACAGGCAGCCGCCAATCTCGGAGCTCCCCCACTGGTCATATTTTACAGGGTAATTCTTCCTCAAATCATCCCCGCAATTTTTACCGGAGCAGCACTTGCTTTTTCACGCGGTCTAGGCGAATATGGTTCGATAGTATTCATTTCAGGAAATATGCCTCTGAAAACTGAGATCGTACCTTTACTTATAATGACAAAACTGGAACAGTTTGATTATATTACAGCTAGTGCAATTGCATTAGTCTTTCTTTTGATATCGTTTCTGATCGTTTTCATGATCAATTTGCTTCAATGGCATAGCAGAAGAAAATACGGAGAGATCTGATATGTCATGGTATCCACCACATAATCAAAAACAAATATGCAGTATCGTCAAGACGCACCAGTTCGAACCCAGGGCTGTGCGTTATTTTCTCATAGCATTTACTATTATATTCACGCTTATCTTTCTCATACTACCGGTTGTTATCATCTTCCAACAGGCATTCTCAAAGGGAATTGCCTGTTACATAAAAAATCTTCTGGAAGCTGACACACTCGCCGCAATACGTCTGACCCTTATTGCTGCAACTACTGCAGTTGTAATTAATACCATCTTCGGACTGACTGCTGCATATGCTGTCACACGTTTCAATTTTCGAGGAAAAAATATCCTGATATCGCTTATTGATATACCATTTATGGTATCACCAGTTGTTTCAGGTTTACTCTTTGTATTATTATTCGGATCTAAGGGATGGTTTGGAGGTATTCTTGATGACTTGAATTTGAAGATCATTTTTTCCACACCTGGAATTATTCTGGCAACATGTTTTGTCACTTTCCCATTTGTTGCGCG
The DNA here is from genome assembly GCA_036260705.1 of Chitinispirillaceae bacterium. Lineage (GTDB taxonomy): Bacteria > Fibrobacterota > Chitinivibrionia > Chitinivibrionales > Chitinispirillaceae > JAAYPC01. The sequence continues at coordinate 19,720 of DATAMG010000022.1, forward strand.
CGAACTTATGCCGATTATGCAGTCTATGGGCAGCGAATTTGAAGAAGCTGCTTTGGTTTTAGGGGCAAGGCCACTGAAAATGTTTCTAAGGGTTACTTTACCATCCATAAAATGGGGACTTCTCTATGGTGTGATGTTATGCTCTGCCCGGGCAATCGGAGAATTCGGTGCCGTTTCTGTTGTTTCAGGTCATATCAGGGGTTCTACAAATACCATACCTCTGCATGTAGAGATACTTTATAATGAGTATAATTTTGCAGGAGCATTCAGTGTTGCATCCATTCTCATGATAATAGCGATTGTCAGTCTTATCCTTAGATCATTTGTGGAAAACAAAACATCTTAATAACTCTTATAAGGTCTTTTATAGCAATTTACAAGAAGAATATGATTAACGTTTCAGGTGATTAACAATGATTCAGATCAGAGATGTCTCTAAAAAATTCGGTGGTTACCAGGTACTTTCCAATATCGATCTTAAAATAGAAAAAGGAGAGCTCATTGCATTACTGGGACCATCCGGTTGTGGAAAAACCACACTATTAAGAATTATTGCCGGACTTGAAAGTCTCAATGAAGGGTCAATTATCCTGAATAATATCAATATTACAGGTTTGAGCCCCCAGCAGAGGAAAATTGGCTTTGTATTTCAGCATTTTGCACTTTTTAAACATATGTCAGTAGCTGAAAATATCGCATTCGGACTTACCGTTCAACCTAAAAAGGTCCGGCTGTCAAAGAGTGCAATCGATGCCAAAGTTAATGACCTGCTGAAACTGATTCAGATGGAATGGCTGGCGGATGCCTATCCGGGAAAACTATCCGGCGGACAGCGTCAGAGAGTTGCTCTTGCAAGGGCTCTCGCAATAGAACCTTCAGTACTTTTACTTGACGAACCATTCAGTTCTCTGGATGCCACAGTTCGCAGAGACCTTCGAAGATGGTTGAAAAATCTTCACCAGAAAATGCACATCACCAGTATTTTTGTCACCCATGATCAGGAAGAAGCTTTGGAGATCGCTGACAGAGTCGTCGTTATGAATAATGGTGTGATAGAACAGATTGGTACCCCTGAACAGATTTATGAACATCCAGCCAATAGATTTGTTTATCAATTCCTTGGCGATGTAAATATCTTCAGAGGAAAAGTTGATAATGGAAGATTCGATTTCTCTGGCAATTCACTCAATTCACCAAAACATGAATCTGTTCTAAACTCCCGAGCAATCGGCTATATCCGACCCGATGAAATCGAGTTATCTAAAAATGCCGGCTTCAACCTTATACCTGCAAAAGTTGTTTCTGTCCGTTCTTCCGGTTCAAGAATCAGGGTTGAATTGAAACGTAATGATGACGGTGAATCTGTTTTTGCAGAAATTAAAAAGAATCTATACAGATCACTTGATATCAACTGCAATGATCAGGTGTTTATAAATATTGCAGATATGAAAGTTTTCCTTGACGAAGGGGTTAACATATAATGAATAATCTCGAAAAATTCAACATAGAAGTCTGCAACCTCGATGCTGCCGGTATAATCAGTTGGGCTCTGAAAACCTTCGGTGAAAAAAGAATCGCCCTGGCATCCAGTTTCAGTGCAGAAGATCAGGTTCTCACCAACTTGTTATTGCATGAAAATCCGCATACCAGGATTTTTACTCTTGATACCGGAAGACATTTTCAGGAAACTTACGATGTTTGGCAGAAATCGGTTGAATTCTGGAATTTCTCCTTTGAGACAGCTTCAGCCGATCCGGTGGAATTGTCAAAACTCCTTGATAACGGTGGACCAAACCTGTTTTATAAAAACATTGAATCACGAAAAGCATGCTGTTCTGTTCGCAAAACAAATCCGCTTAAAAAAATCCTGTCAACTGTCGATGCCTGGATCGTAGGGTTACGAAGCGAACAGGCAGTGACGCGTACCGGACTTTCTCCGGTCGAATGGGATCAACAGCATAACATTTACAGAATAAGTCCTCTTTACAATTGGATTGAAATTGATGTTTTCCGATATTCAAAAGAAAATGCTCTCCCTCTTTCAGAGCTTTACCTTAAAGGTTTCAGAAGCATTGGATGTGCACCCTGTTCACGATCAGTTGCCCCTTTCGATGATATCCGTGCAGGCAGATGGTGGTGGGAGGAACCTCAACACAAAGAATGCGGTTTACATAACAGACCAAAACCATCGCCACAATCCACTTAGCGGAATAACATATGAATCATCTGGAAAAACTCGAATCGAAAAGCGTTTACATTTTAAGAGAAGCATATCGCGAATTTAAAAATGCCTGCATGTTATGGTCTATCGGAAAGGACAGTACCGTACTTCTGTGGCTGGCCAGAAAAGCTTTTTTTGGCCACGTCCCATTTCCCCTGGTACATATAGATACACATTTTAAAATACCAGAGATGATTGAATACAGGGATAAACTTGCACGTGAATGGAACCTTGACATGGTATACGGTCAGAATACAGAAGCCTTGTCACATAAGCAGACCTATCCGGATGGAACTGTTGACAGACTTACCTGCTGCAGATCACTGAAAACACTTGCTTTGAAATACACTCTGTCTGGCGAGTGGCCCCGGTACAGGTTCAATCACACTATAGGAAGTTATGAACTGGATACAAACAAGGAACCTTATAACGGCGTCATTGCTGGAGTCAGAGCAGATGAAGAGGGCAGCCGCTCTAAAGAACGGTATTTCTCTCCACGTGACAAAGAGAATGAATGGGATATCTCTGACCAGCCTCCTGAGCTCTGGAACCAGTTCAAGACTGATTTCGCACCAGGAACACATCTGAGAATTCATCCATTGCTTGATTGGACAGAACTAAATATCTGGGAATACATCAAGAGCGAAAATATCCCCACAGTTTCTCTGTATTACAACCAGGGAGATGGCAAACGATACCGGTCACTTGGCTGCTGGCCCTGTACAAAACCTGTTGATTCAGAATCCAGAACAGTATCTGAAATCTTAGAGGAACTTCGCTCCGGTAAATTTTCCAATATCGCTGAAAGATCTGGTCGGGAACAGGATAAAGAGGATGGTGGTGGCCTGGAAACTCTTAGAAAAGATGGATACATGTAAGATATTTCCTCTACATGCGAAATTCGACCAATTTTTAAGGAAAAAACAGATGAATAAAAATTTACGGGAACAGATGAATATCGTTGTAGTCGGGCATGTTGATCATGGAAAAAGCACTGTGATCGGACGACTTCTGGCTGATACCGGCTCCTTACCCAAAGGCAAGCTGGACCAGGTCAGGGTAACCTGCGAACGCAATGCCCGGCCTTTTGAATATGCATTTTTGCTCGATGCACTAAAAGATGAGCAGGCACAGGGTATCACTATCGATACAGCACGCTGTTTCTTTAAAACAAAAAAGCGCGATTATATTATAATAGATGCTCCGGGACATGTGGAATTTTTAAAGAATATGATCAGCGGTGCAGCGCGGGCAGAAGCTGCTTTACTTGTTATCGATGCACACGAGGGTATTCAGGAAAACTCCAAACGTCACGGCTATCTCATTTCAATGCTGGGAATTCACCAGTTGATTGTTCTTGTTAACAAAATGGATCTTGTGAACTATGACTGGTCTGTATTTGATTCAGTTACAACTCAATACAGGAACTTTCTGGATAATCTGGGTGTTTCATCAGTAAGTTTCATACCGCTTAGTGCCAGAAATGGCGAAAATCTTGCAAAAAAATCGGATGCAATGAAATGGTACACCGGAAAAACTGTACTTGAACATATCGATGCATTCAATAAACAGGATGATGACTATGCAAAACCGTTCCGCATGCCGGTTCAGGATATCTACAAATTTACAGCTGCAGGAGATGATCGCCGGATTATCGCCGGTACAATCGAATCAGGACAGATTTCCATCGGAGATCATGTTACTTTCATGCCATCAGGAAAAAAATCCACGATAGTCTCGATAGAGGGATTCAATTCACCGGTAAAGCAGACGATCCATAACGGTTATGCTACCGGATTTATCCTTAAAGATGAATTGTATCTTCAGCGGGGAGAGGTCATGTGCCGCAGTGATGAACGGCCTCCCTATTCCGCAACTCGATTCAGAGCCAACATTTTCTGGATGGGTCGCAAACCGATGGTCCAGAATCAGAAATATAAACTTAAGATAGCAGCTGCCCGAGTACCGGTCAGATTGGTGAGTATTATTACTAGTATTGACGCTGCAGAACTTACCAGTGTTCATGGGAAAAAACAGATCGAACGCCATGATGTTGCTGAATGTATATTCGAAACAACAAAACCTTTCGCATTCTGCAATATTGATGATATTCATTCACTGGGCAGATTTGTCATAGTTGACGGATATGATATCGCAGGTGGTGGCATTATTACCGGCATCGATCAAGATCAGACTTCCCTATCCAATAAACAGCTTCAGAAAAGTGAAATCGACTGGGATACAGGATTAATAACAGAGCAGGACCGTCAAAAAATATATGGACATAAATCCAGATTCATTGTTATAACAGGTAAAAAATCGGTTCAGGTGGCAAAGAGTCTTGAATATCAACTATTTACACACAAAAAAGTGGCTTACTATCTTGGTCCAGTTTTCGATGAACGTGATGCTACTGATGAAACAACAATACACAAGCTTGGAGAATTTGCCCGTATTTTTATAGATGCTGGAATAATATTCATCACCTCCTTGAAAAGAGTCGATGAATCTGAGCTGAATCTATTGTCAAAATTAACCGCACCCTTTAATTTTTTTCATGTATCCATTGAAAATTACGAGGACATGAATACTAAAGATACAATCATTTTAAACGGAATAGTCGAACATGAAAAATTGAGTGAAATGATCATTCATGAATTAAAACGACAGGGAGATATATCAGATTTCAGTATATGAAGTAAACAAAATGCTACAATTATGCCCAATTTTACCGGTGCTTTATTTGCATGATTTCATTAGAGCTGGTGGAGGTATTATGAGCTATATTCAGGATATGATCACCATAAATTACCAAATTGCAAATTCCAACTCGCTAATATTACCAGGAAATTGATATTTTATCAATATACCTAAAGCTTCATCGCTGATTCCAAGCTCCCCTTTGTTCATTTCTCTGGCATATTTTTCTATAAAGTGATGTGGAAATCATTGATTGCCAACTGAATTGAATGCTCTCATTGGGCTATTATTGATTGATGATCTTTGGTCTATTCGAATTGCATAACCGATTGCACCTTCAGATACTCTCTGCCATCGGCCATCAGCATGATAAACCATTATAAATTCAGCTGAATTGTTTATCCCTATTACTTTTCCGTGTCTGTTGAAAATCGGCGAGCCTGTAGAACATTAATGCTTGTGTTGATTATTGTGGTCCATTTGCTGTACCAATGAATCATTACTCTTGTGCACCTCTTTTTTTATTGTCTGCGGAATTTTATCTGCTATCTGTCCGGCCTCTTCAATTTTTTTTATATACGCTTGCGGATTTTTCCTGAAAGTTTCCTGACATTGTTTACAACATACATAAATTCGTTTCCCCTCATAATCAACAAAAAGACTTTTATCCACTTTACCACCCATAACCGGACATGCCCTTTGAGGAGTCATAGCATTCTTTGAAACCTCTTTTTTTACAACTGCCTTTGCTGTGTCGGTTACCTGCGCATTATTCTGGGCAAACGCAATCGACAGAACACTCATCGTTATAGCACTGGATATTACGGTTTTTAGAGTAAATCGTGATTTCATCATATCTCCTGTTTTGTGAAAAGAAATTATTAACATTGAATATATACGTTTGAATCATGACTGTTGTTGTATTTCTTTATCTCTCTTTTTTTGTCTTTTTAAATTATGCTCTTTCAGCAGACAGTAAAGAACAGGTGCCTGGAATATAGTCAGCAGTTCAAAACACATTCCTCCGAATGACGGAATAGCCATGGGGACCATAACATCTGAACCTCGTCCTACAGATGTCAAAATAGGCAGTAATGCAAGAATGGTCGTTGCCGATGTCATGAGCGCAGGACGAACACGACGCTGAGCAGCTTCAACTGTCATCCGGCGGATTTCCTTTATACCGGACGGTGTAGCATCCGCGAAACGTTGATCAAGATAAGTGCACATAACAACAGCGTCATCACTGGCGATTCCAAAGAGTGCAAGAAATCCCACCCATATTGCCACACTCAGATTAATCTGATGCATCTGAAACATATCCCTGATATTTATGCCAAAAAACTGGAAATCCATAAACCATTGTTGACCATAAAGCCAAATTAACAAAAATCCTCCTGCCCAGGCAACCAAGATTCCAGAAAAAACCAGAGATGTTGTAGATATATGCTTGAACTGGAAATAAAGTATAAGAAATATCGCAAATAGCGCCAACGGTAAAACCACTGCCAGTTTTTTCTCTGATCGCACCTGATTTTCATAACTACCTGCAAAAGCGTAACTGACTCCTGCAGGAAGTACCAGTTCGCCGATCTTCAATTTCTCCTTAAGAAATTCTTCGGCATTACGGACAACGTCAACCTCAGCCCATCCGTCTTTTTTATCAAAAAGTACATAACTGGTCAGGAATGTTTCCTCAGCCCTGATCATTTGCGGGCCTCTGCGATACGAGATATGAGCAAGCTGACCAAGAGGAATCTGGGCTCCGGATTTTGTCGGCACAGCGATTCGCCGGATGGCATCGGGATCATTTCGCAATTCGCGAGGATACCGGGCGCGTACCCCGTAACGTTCGCGACCTTCAACTGTTGTTGTGATCGGTTCACCTCCGATTGCTACCGTAATAACCATCTGCACATCATCGATAGATAATCCGTATCGGGCAACCGCATCACGATCAATCTCGATCTCGAAGTAAGGTTTGCCGACGATCCGGTCGGCTATGATCGTACCTGGTTCGATGGCAGGTACTTCTTTTAGCAGCTGTTCCAGTTTCACCCCGAAATCTTCGATTGTCTGTAAATCAGCCCCTTTTACTTTTATCCCCATAGGTGCCCGCATGCCACTTTGCAGCATGACTACACGAGCGGCAATCGGCTGAAGTTTTGGGGCACTGGTAACTCCTGGTACATCAGCTGCCTGAATAATTTCTTTCCAAATATCATTCATGTTTTTAATTTCAGGTCGCCACTGACGAAATGGTCTACCGCGTTGAATAGAAATCAGATTATCTGAAGAATCTCGTGCAAATTCATTTTTCTTTCGATCATATTCAAACAGTATCCGTCGGCCATCTTTATCAAGGATATACTCAGGTTTAACAGTGATCACCGTTTCAAACATCGATGTTGGAGCCGGGTCAAGGGCACTTTCTACCCGTCCGATTTTTCCAACGACATTTTCGATTTCCGGGATCTGCCTGATTCGCATATTCTGAAGCTTGATAATGTCATTTGCCACTCCCAGTGATGCATGGGTCATGGTAGTCGGCATCAGAAGAAAAGATCCTTCGTCAAGTGGAGGCATAAACTCTTTTCCAAGACCTGGAAATTTATGTCCAATAAAAGCTACCGGTGGTAACTGCTTAACAAATTGTGGAAGGAAAAAGAATGTGCGGTTAAAACCTAGCCATATCGATGAGCCTAAAAGGATAAATATCAATAAAGGTATCAGAAAGATTGCTTTATTATCAAGAATCCAGGCAAGGGCTTTTGCATAATGCTGTTCGAACATTCTGAAAAAAAACATCAACCCACCTATAGATATGACGACAAAAAGCAGGTTTATCAGAAAATGCTTCTGGGCGCCCATGGGCAGCCATTCTTCCGTTAACAGCAATCCAATAACAAGGATGACCACTGCATTGAGCATTATCGGAAGCCACTTTTTCCAAGTGTCATTAAGAAATTCATTCGCAAGTGAACGTATGCTCATGAAAAGGATTATTAAACCTACCCACCATGCCACCTTTATCATCAGAAAAATCCCGGCAAACCCGATCACGATATGAATCATACGAGCAAAAAAACGGGAAAATCTTTTTTTAGTGAACATCACATGAGCCAGAGGAGGCACAAGTGTAAGCGCAACAATGATTGACGAGGCAAGTGCGAACGTTTTTGTATAAGCGAGCGGTTTGAATAGTTTTCCTTCTGCCGCTTCCATGGTAAACACAGGAAGAAAACTTATAATTGTCGTTGATACTGCAGCAAGAATAGCACTTGAGACTTCGGATGCAGCACGGAATACTACATTTCTTACCTTTTCACCGGGTGGTGCACTTTCAAGATGCTTCATGGTATTTTCAACAAGTATTATCCCCATGTCCACAATCGTTCCTATGGCAATGGCGATTCCTGACAAAGAAACGATATTTGCATCCACATGGAAAAGCTTCATACCTATAAAGCTCATGAGTACTGCAACCGGAAGCACACTTGAAATCAGCACCGAACTGCCCAGATGATTGACCATGATAAGAATAACAAGCACAGTTATCAGTATTTCTTCAAATATCGAATCATTGAGTGTACCCAGTGTCTCATGAATCAGGTTTGTGCGATCATAAAACGGAACTATTGTAACTTTGGAGACTGTGCCATCAGATAGTGTTTTACTCGGCAGTCCATTAGAAATCTCGTCGATTTTTTTCTTCACATTTTTTATAACAGCAAGAGGATTGCTGCCGAACCTGGTAACCACAACTCCGCCAACTGCTTCGGTGCCCTCTTTGTCAAGCACTCCGGTTCTGAGCGCCGGGCCGATACACACTTTTGCAACATCCCTGATTCTGATTGGTGTATTGCTCCGTTCGCTGACAACTGCATTTTCTATGTCTGAAACATTTTTCAGAAACCCAAGTCCCCGGATCATGTATTCGACTTTGTTAATCTCTATCGTCCGTGCACCGACATCAATGTTGCTTTTTCGTACAGCCTCATATACCTGATCTATCATAATTTCATTTGCCCGCATCGCTGCAGGATCAACATCGATCTGGTACTCCTTGACAAATCCGCCAACAGATGCTACTTCCGAGACCCCTTCTGCTGAAGATAATGCGTACCGCACCAGCCAATCCTGAGTCGAGCGTAATTCCTGAAGGTCCCAGCCCCCGGTCACGTTTCCTTTTTCATCCCGCCCTTCAAGTGTATACCAGAATACCTGACCAAGCGCAGTTGCATCCGGACCAAGCATTGGTTTAGCCCCAGACGGCAAAAGCCCGGGAGGAAGCGAGGACAGTTTTTCCAGAATCCGGGTCCGGGACCAATAAAATTCGACATTTTCCTTGAATATCACATAAATAGTAGAAAAACCAAACATCGAAAAACTGCGGACACTTTTTACTCCGGGAATCCCAAGCAGTGATACCGTAAGTGGATAGGTAATCTGATTTTCAACATCCTGCGGAGAACGGCCCATCCAATCGGTATAAACTATCTGCTGATTTTCTCCAATATCGGGAATTGCATCAACAGCAACAGGATTTCGACTAATCCAGGGAATGTCCCAATCAAATGGAGCGACAATAATTCCACAGATAATTATACTCGCTGCAATGAGCGCAGTAACCAGCTTGTTATCTATACAAAAAGCAATAATGCGATCAATGATGTTCATGAGAGACTCCATCTTTATGGGATTGACGGTTAGTCTCTACCGGTGCCGGTTTTATTTCAGTTTCCGGCTGTTTGTTGGATGATGTCGCTACTTTTCCGTGTCCGGCATGGCCTGTCTGAATAGTACCTCCGCCGTTGGGATTCATCATGCTCTTTTTCGCTTTGATCTGCAATTCGCTGTCAATCTGAAATACGCCGCTTACAACAACATTTTCCCCTTCAGTCAGTCCTGATTTAACGACATAGTAGTCGCCCACTCGGGGACCGAGCACGACTTCTTTACCCTCGTATACAACTTGCTCTGATGAATCGATCTGTACATATACGATTGCCCGTTCTCCCGTTACAAGCGGCGCTGTTGCAGGAATTACCAGTGGATCGTTTTTTTCTATTCCCGATGTACCATAGCCAAGAGATTGGGCTGTTTCAAGAGGCATTTCACATATATCACATTTTCCCGGACTGTTTTTTACGATATTGGGATGCATCGGACAGATCCATTTTCCACGAATATTCTGTCCCAATATTTTACCAGTGGATGAAATATCAGCACGAACCAGTGCACGTACAAGCATTTCCGGTTTGAGCCGGTTATCCGGATTGGATGTCTCCACACGGACTTTAGCAGTGCGCATCATAGGGTCGATTACAGGATCTATTAAATGGGTTGTCCCGGTAAAAACTTCTCCCGGCCATGCTTCAACTGTAAATTCCACTTTCTGACCCGGTTTTAGCCAGCCAAGATCTGATTCATAAGCATCGAGCTTTACCCATAATGTTTTCAAGTCAGCAATTGTGTATAACGGCATACCGGTTTCAACATACGCTCCTTCGACTGCCATTTTCTCAAGCACAATACCACCCTGTCCGGAACGTATTGTCATGTGATCAGAAGGCTCATTTTTTGACAATACAATGTTAATGTCAGCTTCTGAAAAACCTAAAAGGCGAAGTTTTTCTTTTGCTGCATCCAGAATACGCTTATAGGTAACTGACAGGTTGACGTCAGTTGAAGATGACAGGGCTTTAGCTGCATTAAGTAATTCCTGTTGTGCGCTTACAAGATCAGGACTGTAAATATCAGCCAAATGATCACCTTTACGGACTGCAATTCCTGTTGAATTTACATATAAACGGTCAATGCGACCATGAAAACGCGAAGAAATAACTTCCTGTCGGGTTTCATCGATTGCGATTTTACCGGTCAGCCGTATTTCTGATTTAAGCCCGCGCCGGACTGCTGGTACCGTTGCAATAGATGCAAGTTTACGCGCAAGCGGCGACATGACAATGCGACTTGGTCCATCGTCACTAAAGTTATCCTGTGACTTCGATAAAGGAACCAGTTCCATTAAACAGATCGGACATTTCCCGGGTTTTGGAAGTTTAATTTGGGGGTGCATTGCGCAAGTCCAGACGCTCACTTGCGCCTGTTCATGTCCTGCATGCTCAGAGACATTTTCCACTGATTTCTCGCGAGTGTTATTTCGTCCAATACCTACACCAATTGCAATCCCAACCAGTAAAGCCGCAATAGTACCTCCTGTCATTAGCATTAAATTACGTTTCATTGAGGTTCTGCCATTCCTGTGTCGCCGACTAACTGCAACAATGCAGCTTCTGCATTCAATGCTCGTGTCTGTTCCATAATTTTTTCCATTTCCAAATCAAACAACATTCTCTGTCCATCAAGTACATCGAGTGATCGCGATATACCAGTACGATATTCATTTTCCATCAGCACCAGCATTTGACGTGCCTGCGGAACCAAGACTTCTGATAAAAGTTTTTCTTTCAGCTGCGCATCATGCAATTCATTTTTAAACATAACAGCTTGAGCAACAATCATGTTTTGCATATTATTGGTTTGCTGCTCCATTTTCATAGCATTAAAACCGGCTTTTTGCACTAAAGCAGCCTTTTTGCCAAACCACACGGGAATGCTTAATGATACTGATGGTGATAACATCCATGTTTCATCTGCTGCACTACCGGTGATTGCATCTGAAGATTTCATGTATTCTATCCCAAAGGAGATATCGGGCAGAAACCTGCTTTTTGCTGATGCCTGCATTGCTTTTTCGCTGAGGATTTCCTTTCGCATAGCATTAAGCCCTGGATATTTATTCTGTACCAATAAAACAATCGAATCAGGTTGAATCGCATTTTTTAACAATGGTTTTGATTCAGGAAACGGAAATTTAACATATTCATTGATGCCAAGGACAGCAGCTAGTTCTTGATGCAATGTGACAGTTTTGAGTTCATCGCTTCGTATACCATCTTCAAGACGGGAAATCTCCAATCCGACTTTGATAAGGCTTGATTGGGCAGCTGTGCCATTAGCATATGCAGTTTTGGTCAATTCTTCATATTGCCTGAGTAATGCAAGGTTTTGATTTTTAATTTTAATCAGTTGGCCGGTTTCGTAAAGTATGAAATAGATAGATCTCACCCTATAAACGACATCAGATGCCGCCTGATACAAACGCGCTTCCTCAGCTTCTTTTTTGTATTTTGCGTACTTTTTTTCAAATGCAATTGTTACAGGCTGCATAATCATCTGCGAAACGCCAATCGAAGCAGGCATCAAACCATTATCAATTCCGGCTCTTCCCATAATCATCGGGTCAGGAAGCGCTGTTGCCAATCTGATCTCCTGCATTGAAGCTTTTATCGAAGAACCGGCAGCATGAATCGATGGGTTGTGTGATAACGCATAATCAATGTATCCATCAAGAGTAAAGGTTATTTCCTTTTTCTGAGAATAAACAGAAAACGATATTATTAAAACAATTATTAACAACATCTTGTAAAAACGTATCTCATCAACATTCATTAAAGTCTCATTCCTCTGGTTCAAATATTCGTTTCCTATATCACAATAATAACCAGCAGCTTTTTCCGGCAAAATCAACATTCTACCATTGATTTGTAGTATCGGCAGATCTTAAATGCACTTTCTTTTTCAATCTCACCTTCCAACCCATTAATGAAAGTAACTGATTTTAACCCAACCAACTGCGTGTTTCAAGCTTAATCCTCCACATCATAAAAGTAAACCTCGCGTAAGTACGCCTCTTCCAGTTTCTTCATGATTTTCTCTTTATCCTCAGGATTGTAAACGATCGCCATACCGCATTCTGAAGAGATTGTCCTGGGTACAGGAATAACTTTTATGCAAAAATTTTCCTGTAAAGCCTTCTCTGCTTTTATTACTGCACGCGTAGATCCAAACGTCATCACTGTTCTCATATTTTACCAAATTGTTTATTATTTCAAACCAAATGAGTGGAAACAACACCTTCTTTTAAACTGGTCACTGTATTGGCACCTTCTCCACCTGCTTTTCCGTACTTTCTGAAAAGTCCGGCAATCTCTTCTGTAAAAACTGATTCTGTCACTATAACCGGTCCTGAAAAATTCTGCGGTACATAAGTAATCATATCAGAAACAGAAAGTTTCTGAAGAATCTCACATTCCTGTTCATTTCTAGCAATAATGACATTTTTGCCATCGGATGTTTTCTGGTGACGTCCGATTTTAAGAAGTGGCATGTCTTTGACAGAAACCTCTTTTTTACCGGAAAAATAATTATTCAACCTTTCTGCAAACCTGACATCAGTCAGGAGGCAACCTCCATTGGGACATGGATAATCGATTATATTTTTATCCTTTGCCAGAGAGATCTGCGGTTTTCTTGATCTGCCCTGAAAATCCAGAAGTTTAGCTCTGTCAACAATACCGTTGATCTCTGGTATGGTTGGTTCAAAATGAGCCGCAGAAAGAGGTCTCAGTATCAATCCGCTCATACCAGACTCTTTATCTATAAGCCCGATTGCTTTACGATGCTGTGACATCGGTCGCTGACCAAGCACTTCACCTGTAAACAAAAAGGATGCTCCAATCTCATTCATAAATTCAGCAGCTTTCCGGATTTTCATGATCCTGCAATCGATACAAGGATTTATGCCTCTTCCATAACCATGTTTAGGTGATTTCACCATCCTCAGGTAATCATCACCAAGAGACACCCTTTTCAGAGGAATGCCACCAAGTTGTTCAATTGCTCTGGATACTGCCGAACAGCCCATAGTTTTCGGGGTACATGTGCAAAAAGGTGAAACGAAATTGATGGCGTGTACCTCAATTCCTATATCGATCAGAACCTTTGCAGCAAGTGTACTATCCAAACCACCAGATAATAAACCAACAGCTTTTTTTTTAATCATAAACTCGTTTAAATTCATTTGTTTTTCATTGAAAAAGGTCAGTATTGACAATAAAACTCTAACTAACTATTTTAAATATACACAAAGTTTATAAAAATGGTCAACATTTTGAATGGGATTTTAATGCAACATTCTGGTGCAATTGAAACGGTTCTGGCTCAGGCCGGTTTATGCAGTGACTCTGTTAGCGGTGCAATCAGTACACCAATTTTTCAGACTGCCACATATGGCCATCCGGAACTGGGTAAATCGACCGGATTTGATTATTCACGGACTTCTAATCCAACCAGAACAGTTCTGGAAAATGTTCTGGCAGAACTGGAAACAGGAATAAAAGCAAGCGCATTTTCTTCAGGAATGGCAGCACTTTCTTCTTTGCAGGCTCTTTTCAAACCTGGAGATACCATTTTGATCTCAGATGATCTATACGGGGGAACCTTCAGGCTTTTTGAGCAGATATTCAAACCATGGGATTTAAAGCCAGTCTACTGCGATTTCTCCGATATCAGGAAAATTATTCCGCTGATTGATTCTTCAGTAAAGTGTTTTTTCATTGAAACCCCTACTAATCCTCTTATGAAAATCACTGATATCAAAAAGGCCGCAGGACTGGCCAGATCACATAATATTCTCACTATCGTTGACAATACATTTATGACGCCATATTGCCAGAAGCCACTCTGTTTAGGCGCTGACATAGTGATACACAGTGGTACAAAATTTCTTGCCGGGCATAACGACACACTTTTCGGAGCTGTAATTTCAAAGGATATCTCGATAGCTGAAAAGATCGCTTTTTATCAGAATTCAACAGGTGCCATTGCATCACCATTTGATTCATGGTTGGCTATCCGCGGGATAAAAACACTGGCAGTAAGATTGGATCGGGCACAGGCAAATGCCTCAAAAATAGCCGCATGGTTACAAAAACGTCATGGCATTAAGCAGGTTTATTTTCCTGCTCTCTCAACACACCCCGGACGTCTGACTCATTACAGACAGTCTGCTGGTCCGGGTGCAGTAATCTCCTTCAGGGTTGCAGATAAAAGAACTGTCAAAAAAATAATCAACAAAGTAGACTGTATAACCTTTGCAGAAAGTCTTGGAGGTGTGGAATCTCTTATCACCTACCCATTAACTCAAACGCACGAAGCTATTCCTGAAAAAATCAGAAAAACAATTGGAATCACCGATGATTTATTGAGACTATCGGTAGGGATTGAAAGTTACAAGGATCTTATAGCAGATCTGGATCAGGCAATTGGATGACGATACAGACCAAACATATTGCGGAAACTGGATTTACAAGTGCTTAATCTTTACTTTGATAATGCGGCAACTTCATTTCCAAAACCAGCTGCAGTGGCTGAATACACATCATTATATTTCAACAAATCATGTGGAACTTATGGGCGGGCAGCATATCCAAGGATCATCGGTTCCACAGGAACAGTGGAGAAATTGCGTGAATTGGTAGCCGGTATACTCGGGGTTGGCAATGCTGAAAATGTTGTTTTTACAAATAATGCAACTCAAGCGATAAATACGATTCTTTTCGGTCTGGATCTTCATGATTGCAACATACTTGTTTCTCCGCTCGAGCATAATGCAGTCATGCGGCCTCTTCTTGAAATCTCACACCGGAATAATATTTCCTATGATATTCTGCCGCATGCGCCTGATGGTTTGATCGATCTAGACAAAATAGGAGCTTATATCCGCCCGGCAACACGGCTTGTAATTATCAATCATCAGAGCAATGTAAACGGCCTGATACAACCTGTTAAGGAAATTAAGGCAAGAGTCGGAAACATACCTGTTATGATCGATCTTTCACAATCACTTGGCCACATAGACATTACAACAGATACCTGGGAAGTTGACCTGGCCGTATTTACAGGGCATAAAGGTCTTCTTGGTCCGACCGGAACAGGTGGTTTTTTTATCAAAGATAAATCACTTGTTAAACCGCTGATTTATGGAGGTACCGGAAGCAGTTCTACAAGCTATGAAATGCCTTCGGTACTGCCGGATAAATTTGAGGCTGGTACACCAAATGTTGCCGGCTTCTACGGTTTACTTGGTGCATTGGAATACAGACCCGCATCCAATCACACGAAAAGCGAATTTATATGTCTGCTCGATTGCGTAAGCAATATCAGAAACATAAATGTTTTGCGCTCATCGCAAACATGTTCACAAGGTTCACTTTTTTCGATTACCCATTCAAATCTTGACAGCGGTAAATTAGCGGAGATTCTTTATTCAAGATTTAATATTGAGACCCGTTCCGGTCTTCACTGTTCACCATTGGCTCACCAGACCCTGGGAACGTTTCCGGAAGGATCAGTTCGTTTTGCAATGTCGCCTTATCACTCTAAAGAAGATTTTGCATATCTTTTGAAAGCGTTGGAAACAGTAAGCAGCCTATAAAAAATTCCGGTTTCAAGGTTTTAGAAAATTGGTGATAAACAGCTATATTTAAACTGAATAATTTAAAAAAAAAAAAAAGAAACATACGACTTGTTATGAAAAAGAAAACTGATATTCTCCATGCGGCAGCAGCACGCGATAAGCAAACAGGTGCACTCAGCATCCCTGTTTATCACGCTTCTACATATCATCAGAGCGATATCCAAAAAAATCAGGAGTGGGAATACGGACGTTCGGGAAATCCGACTCGATGTGAACTTGAAAAACTTCTGGCAGCACTGGAAGGCGCATCTGGCGGATTTGCATTTTCATCTGGTATGGCTGCATTGACAACTGCATTGACATCATTTATTAGTAACGGAGATCATATTGTGGCGGCCAGAGATATTTACGGAGGTACATATCGTCTGATTACAACCTATCTCCAAAAATTTGGCGTCACACATACATTTGTTGACACAACAGACTCGGACAGAGTGGAGAAATCGATTGAAAAAAACAGCAGGATTCTATTGCTGGAAACTCCTTCAAATCCATTACTGAAAATAACCGACATTTCCGCAATGGTATCGATTGCAAAAAAATATAATTTACTCACTATAATTGACAATACATTTCTAACTCCTTACCTTTTCCGTCCACTCGATCTGGGTATAGATATAAGCGTTCACAGTGCCACAAAGTTTCTGGGAGGTCACAGTGACCTTATTGCCGGTGCGGTTATGACTAAAACTCCGGAACAGGCAAGGGCAGTAAAAAGAATACAGAATACCTGTGGCAACATTTTAAGTCCCAATGATTCCTGGTTGTTGATCAGAGGCATAAAAACACTTTCGGCACGTATGGATGTACAATGCAGGAGTGCGCAAACACTGGCAGAGTGGCTTTCAATGCAGTCATGGGCCAAACAGGTCTATTATCCGGGATTAAAAAGCCATCCTGGTCACCAGACAATCATGAGTCAAGCATACGGATTCGGGGCTGTTGTTTCTGTCAAAACCGATACCGTGGAACGAGCAATCCAGATAATGAAAAATGTAAAGATCTGGAGTGTTGCAGTCAGTCTTGGTGGTGTGGAGTCTATTCTCTCCTACCCCACAATGATGTCTCATGCAGCAATTCCTGCTCTGGAAAGGCAAAAACTGGGAATCTCCGACAATCTGATCCGTCTTTCAGTCGGACTTGAAGATTGCACAGATCTTATTGAAGATCTCAAAACTGCAGCTGAATTCACTGATTGATTTCACATTTATTTCAAATTAAAACAACAATGGTAAATAACCCAGCTTTCAACCGTTTGCGACTTCTGACCGGCGAAAAATCTTTACTGAAATTATCAGAGATTAATGTGATCATTTTCGGCCTGGGAGGTGTCGGAAGCTGGTGTGCCGAAGCACTTATCCGCTCCGGCATTCACAAACTGACAATAGTCGATTCTGATGTCGTCTGTGTCACCAATATAAATCGACAAGTCCAGGCTACCATCAGCAGTATTGGAAAATCAAAAGTATTAAAACTCAGAGAGCGACTTCTGGACATCAATCCTCAGGCCAATATATCAGCTATTCAAATGATTTACGATCAGACAACTTCCGAATCATTCAATCTTTCCTCTTACGATTTTGTTGTCGATGCTATTGACAGCTTGTCAAATAAAGTAGATCTTATAATTCAGGCAACAAAAGCCAACTGCTGTGTAATCTCGGCACTCGGGGCATCGTGTAAAATGGATCCCAAACGAATCAAAATCGGATCTCTTTGGGAATCCCGGGGATGCAGGCTGGGAAAATTTGTGCGCAAACGGCTCCGCAAAAGAGGTTTCACTGAAAATGTCACCTGCATCTACAGTGATGAAAATATTCCTCCACAGGAAAACGGAACCCTTTGCGGGAGCGGTACATGTTTGTGCCCTAAAATAGCGGAAGCTTCCGATTGTACAATGGAAGCCCCACACGAATGGTGTAGTTCCAAAAAGCAGATTAACGGCTCTGCGGTACATATCACGGCAATTTATGGTTTTATGATCGCAGGTCTGATTATTCAAAATGTAGTGGATAATACAGGAAAAAGTTCTCTACATGAGAATTAACCCCACCACAAGCAAGGCAATCTCTTAACAGACAGTGGCACAATGCATATTAGCTGATGTTATCTGCTGAATAGAATGTAACACCAAATACCAAATCCATAAGTTTTCCAGTAATATCCAAACTCTATCTTGACCTTCCTGATCAAATTTAATATATTATTGTTAACTATATTTATAAACTTAGTTAGGTTGTGGATTTCCTCCAATCTGCAACATAATAATCAAAGGTCACTTCCATGCTTATCGTTACAGATGAAAATATACCATTTATTGCAGATGCCTGCGCAGAATTGGGAGATGTTGTTGAATGTTCAGGTCGAGAGATAACCCGTTCCAGATTGAAATATGCTGATGCGTTGTTTGTACGTTCCATCACCAGAGTCGATGAACAACTTCTCAGAGATACTGCGGTCAGCTTTGTGGGTACTGCAACGATTGGTACAGATCATATAGATCTTGCTTATTTGAAAAAAAGAGGAATCACTTTTGCCAGTGCCCCCGGAAGCAATGCCCGATCTGTAGCAGAATATGTATTTACTTCAATTATTCATTTTGGTGACTATTTTAAAAAAAACTTTTCTAATATGACTATAGGCATAATAGGGGCCGGGAATGTTGGAAACAGGGTAAAACAGTTATCACAGGCATTGGGTTTGCAGATCCTTCTTAACGATCCCCCACTTGGACGAGCCGGATCAGATGAAACATTTCATGCATTGAACACAATACTTGAAAATTCTGATATTATCACACTTCATGTGCCTCTAACCTATGACGGTCCCGATCCGACGTTTCATCTCGCTGATAAATCTTTTTTTTCATCGATCAAACAGGGTGCAATGTTTATCAATACCAGCAGAGGAGCTGTCGTGGATGAAAAAGCGCTACTGCAATTTCGCAATAAACTGGGTCCATTGGTTCTGGATGTCTGGGAGAATGAACCGAAGATAAACCATAGTACTATCGATGCTGCTGACATTGCGACTCCTCATATTGCCGGATACTCATACGATGGTAAACTCAATGGTGCTCAGCTGATCTATGAGGCTTTTTGCTCTCATATCCGCAAAAATCCTGCTATCAATATACTTGATATCATAAACAGGGAATTTCATGATTTTAATATTACCAGAATACATGATCCTCTGAAGTTTATGACACAAACTGCCTGCCCGATACTTAGTGACGATCAGGAACTGCGTAAAATTGTTCAGCAGAATTCCATAGGTCGCTCTGGCTATTTTGATTCTCTAAGAAAGAATTATCGCAGAAGACTTGAATTCCCTCATTTCAAAATTCATGGCATAAACGATTCAAGTGACATACTAAAATCAGCTGGGTTTTCCGGATGAACTAAGGAGTTATATGAGAGATACTATCACAATATTCACCGTTCCAGGACTCTATGGGTCAGGCACCCGGCACTGGCAAACAAGATGGGAGAAGCTATATGGTTTCTCACGTATTGAACAGAATGACTGGGATAACCCTGAATACAGTAAATGGGATAAATTATTCTGCCAAAAATTAGCAGAAAGCGGTTCCAACCAGGTAATCCTTGTCGCACACAGTCTGGGTTGCCATCTGATACTCAAAAGCTTCATTCATGTCAATCAATGGATTAAAGGCATTTTCTTTGTTGCGCCACCAGATTTGAAATCAACTACAATTAAAAAAGATCTTTATAGCTTTCATATTGACACGCCCTATAGAGTTGACGTTCCGGCATATCTGATTTACAGTGAAAATGATCCTTTTGCCAGTGCTGAATATTCTGAAAAATTGGGACATATTTTTGGGTTGCATACAATTAATATCGGAAAACATGGTCATATCAATAGCGATTCAGATATAGGAAACTGGGATGAAGGATATGCTCTCTTCAAAAGATTGATCCGACAGATTCCATAGACCATTACAAAGTAACCAGTAGATAGGGCAAAACTGTATTATCAAATATTAAAATCGAAATCACATTGCACTTTCTTTTGCTTGTCAACCAGATCTTGAAAAGAAGTTGAATCGAATATTTCTGCCATGGCAGATTTGGCCCGTTGCCATAGACCCCTGAAAACACAACTGCTGTTGA
Source organism: Chitinispirillaceae bacterium (assembly GCA_036260705.1). GTDB lineage: Bacteria > Fibrobacterota > Chitinivibrionia > Chitinivibrionales > Chitinispirillaceae > JAAYPC01. Next base: position 40,163 of record DATAMG010000022.1, read on the forward strand.
AAGGACATCTGTTGTTTTCCGGTTTTTTTAGACAATCCAAAGATTCATCAGCACCTTCAATAAACCGGATTATTTCGCCGACTGAAACACTGGATGGAGAAACAGAAAAAACATAGCCACCCTGATTGCCACGTCTGGATTCAATATAGCCACCAGTGCGGAGTTTAGCCAGAATCTGCTCCAGAAAACGGGGTGGAATACTCTGAATTTGAGAAATTTCTGCAACTGTTGTCACAGATTCGGAAGGGTATCGCAACGCCAACTCAAATAGTGCCCGCAGCGCATACTGACATTTTTGTGAAACACCTAATAATGATGACATACCTTAAATATAATTCAATCCACACTAAAATGATAGGATTAATTAAAAAAAACTTGAGTTTGATGAAAAATAAAGCTATATTAAACAATGTTTATCAACTTACTAATGTTTTTTTATCAAGGAGGCTATCTGATGGGAATTGCCAGTGACATTACTAAACTGATCGGGAATACCCCACTGCTTTCCATAAACCGGCTGAATTCTGAAGGGAATGCCAGTATTGCTGCAAAACTGGAGTATTTCAATCCACTTTCCAGTGTTAAAGATCGAATCGGGTTTGCTATGATTGATGATGCCGAAAAAAAGGGATTATTAAAAAAAGATTCGGTGATCATTGAACCCACTAGTGGCAATACCGGTATTGCCCTTGCTTTTGTTGCAGCGGTAAAAGGTTACCGGCTTATTTTGACCATGCCCGAAACATTCAGCATTGAAAGACGCAAATTGCTGAAGATTTTTGGAGCAGAGCTGGTTCTTACAGAAGGATCCAAGGGCATGAAGGGAGCGATTGCTAGAGCTGAAGAGCTTGCAACACAGATTCCTAATTCCTTTATGCCACAGCAATTCAAGAATCCTGCAAATCCGGAAATTCACCGGAAAACCACTGCTGAGGAAATCTGGCGTGATACAGATGGAAAGGTGGATATTGTTATTGGCGGTGTTGGTACTGGGGGTACAATAACTGGTACAGGTGAAGCCCTAAAATTAAAGAAATCAGCCATACAAGTTATTGCTGTTGAACCTGAAAATTCTCCTGTATTGAGCGGAGGACAACCCGGACCTCATAAAATTCAAGGCATCGGAGCTGGTTTTGTACCCGATATTTTTAACAAGTCAATAATAGATGAGATAATAAAAGTGAAAGAGGAGGATGCAGGGAAAACCACCAGATCAGCAGCAAAGCTGGAAGGTATACTCATTGGCATCTCTTCAGGAGCTGCTCTCTGGGCAGCATTACAAGTTGCTAAACGTCCGGAAAATTCCGGTAAACAGATAGTAGTGATTTTGCCAGATACTGGAGAAAGATATCTGAGTACCTGGCTTTTTGATGAAGTAGCCTAAAAATAACCACTTCCATACAATAGAAAAGGTGAAACAATGAGTTCAAAAAATTATCATTTTGAAACGCTGGCACTCCACGCCGGACAGTCAATAGATTCTACTCAGTCACGGGGTATACCTGTATACCGTACAAGTTCGTATGTATTCAAGAATACCGAACATGCTGCAAATCTTTTTGCTTTAAAGGAATTGGGTAATATTTACACACGTCTGCAAAACCCTACAACTGATATTCTTGAACAGCGAATAACACAGCTTGAAGGTGGAGCAGCATCAGTGGCTCTTGCGTCTGGAACCTCAGCTGTATTTTATTCGATTATCACACTAGCACAGGCAGGCGATGAGATCGTTTCAGCTAATAATCTTTATGGCGGAACTTATACTCAGTTTGATTCAATTCTACCCAAACTTGGTATAAACGTGAAATTTGTGGACCCCCGCAATCCCGAAAATTTTCGAAATGCAATTACCCCTAAAACAAAAGCACTCTATATCGAAACCATAGGTAATCCAGTCCTTGACTACACCGATATAAGAGCAGTCGCAGATATAGCCCACAGCAATGGTCTTCCACTGATTGTGGATGCAACGTTTACCACACCGTATCTGTTGCGTGCTATAGAACACGGTGCAGATATCGTTATCAATTCATTGACTAAATGGATCGGTGGACATGGCAGTGGAATCGGCGGAATAATAACAGATGCCGGTAGATTCAACTGGAAAGGCGGGAAACATCCGCTGTTCACCGAACCGGACTCAAATTATCATGGCCTTAGATGGGCTCTTGATCTGCCTGAGCCACTTGCACCTATAGCTTTTGCTCTTCGTGTCCGTACCGTTCCACTCCGTAATCTTGGCGCTGCAATTTCACCTGACAATTCATGGATATTCTTGCAGGGAATAGAGACTCTTCCTGTAAGGGTGACAAAACATTCTGAAAATGCCCTTTTGGTTGCAGAGTATCTTAAAAAACATCCAAAAGTCAGTTGGGTACGCTATCCTGGCCTCAAAGATGACCCATCATACAAAACTGCCAGTAGAGATTTAAAAAATGGATTTGGCGGGATGGTGGTTTTCGGAGTCAAAGGAGGGTATCAGGCAGCTGTTAAGATCATCGATTCGATCAAACTTTTCTCTCATCTGGCAAACGTCGGTGATGCAAAGAGTCTTATTTTGCATCCGGCAAGCACATCCCACGGCCAGCTATCCGAGCAACAGCAACTGGATTCCGGTCTGACCCCGGATCTGATTCGTTTGTCAATTGGTCTGGAACATCCGGATGATATCATTGACGCACTGAATGAAGCTCTCGCAGCCCAATAAATTTTTAATGAGTCCGCATAATTTATGCGGCTCATTTTTTATGTACAAATTAAGAGGTTTTGATGAAATTATCAACTCGTTGCAGATACGGGACACGAGCGATGCTCGAACTGGCCAGGAACTATTTAAAAAAGCCTGTAAAAAGGGACGAAATTTCCAGAAATGAGGATATCTCTTCAAGCTATCTTGAAAATATCCTCATTTCTTTGAAATCACGCAATCTTATCAGGACTGTCCGGGGTGCAAATGGAGGGTTTTCACTGGTAATTGCGCCTGACAAGATTTCCATGTACGATATCGTGAGTGCTCTGGAAGGATCTATAGAGCCTGTGGACTGTATAGAAAACAGTAACCAGTGTACCCGTTCGATTAGCTGTACTGCCAGAAGATTCTGGATAAACTTCCATGAACTGCAGGTAAAGTTGCTCAAGGATACCAGTTTACAGTCTCTTCTGAATATGGAAACAAGAGAACAGATTGATTATTCTATTTAGTTAATGTCTTATTTTTTTGAAAAGGATAACTTTCCTCATGAACATTGCGGTTGGTATCAGTGGCGGCGTTGATTCTGCTGTTGCTGCAGTTATTTGTAAAAATCAGGGTCACAATGTCATAGGCGTTATTATGAAAATCTGGGATGAAAATTCTTCATACGGAGATATTGATCCCACTCGTCATGCCTGTTACGGACCAGAAGAAAAAGAGGATATTGAAGATGCGGTTAGGGTTTGTAAAACAATTGATATACCACTTCATATCATCGATTGTGTAGATGCTTTTTCCCAAAAAATTCTGAGTTATTTTAAAAAAACATACCGACAGGGCCTGACACCAAATCCATGTATTTTCTGTAATCAGCAACTTAAATTCGGTTTATTGCCGGAGTTGCTTCAGGAACAGCAATTACCCATAGATTATTTCGCCACAGGGCATTATGCCAGGGTACAGCAAAGCGCAGATGGCTCCGTTCATTTGTTGCGGGCGTCTGACAAAACAAAAGACCAGTCCTATTTTCTTCACAGATTAACTCGTGATCAATTGAGCAGAACTCTGTTCCCTCTTGGTGAATTATCTAAAATGCAGGTCCGTGAAATTGCCAGAAGCAACGGACTTCATGTCTGGGGTAAAACCGAAAGCCAGGATTTTTATTCCGGTGATTACAGAAATATTTTAAAAGATGAGAATGAAACATCTTTTGGCGGAAACATTGTGGATATTGAAGGAAATGTCCTTGGCACACATGATGGCATCTGGAATTACACGATCGGGCAACGTAAAGGCCTGGGTATTGCAGCAGGTAAACCCTTATACGTAATAGATATCGATCCGGATAAAAGATCTGTGATCGTGGGTGAAAAAAATCTTCTTGAAAAAACCAGAGTTACTCTTTCAGACTTTCATCAACTCGAACAATTAAAACCGGATCTGACATGTAAAATCCGGTCATCATCTCACATGCTCGATTGCCATGTAATATATGACAATAGTTCGAATGTGGTAATTGAATTTGATTTTCCGGTTACTGGTATATGTCCCGGACAATCTCTTGTGTTATACGATAATGACATCGTTATTGGTGGTGGAATAATTCAGGAGGGGAAATAAGATATGCCCAAGGTTTTCCGGTCTGAAGACCTTAATTTCGGGAACAGTTATTTCAATAAACAACCATTTGGACTTCTAACGGCGTTACCTCAACTATGTGAACAGGTTGATGCCAGACATCTCGTTTTTGATATTCGCAAATTACCACCTGGTGAATTCTCATTTCCGTACCACTTACATCTGTTTCATCTGTTTACTATTTAAACCTTACTTAAGAAAGTTAAACTTATGACCTTTTTTCATTCATTTGATGATTATGATTGGGAATCGATTCCTGTTCTTTCTTATAAGGAAGAAGGTACTCATTTTAAAAATATCACCAGAAGAGTCCTTTTTGATGGAACATCAGGAATAGATGCAGAGCTGAGATATTTTGAAATTTCACCGGGTGGTTATTCTACCCTGGAATCACATAAACATGTTCATCAGGTACTTATCCTTCGTGGAACAGGACGAGCTTTAATCGGAAATAAAATTTTTGATTTAAAGCCACACGATTGTTTCGAAATTGGCCCCAATAGATGGCATCAGTTCCAGGCATCACCAAAAGGACCTTTCGGTTTTCTCTGTCTTGTAAAAAATGAGCGCGACCGGCCACATCGACCAGATAAAAAAGAGCTCGAAGAATTGCATTCAGACATACTGATTTCAAAGTTTATTAGAACATAAGCAGTCGATTCCAATAAAGCAATTAACTAACAATCTATTCATTTCCTCTACACAATTCTTTAAACAAAGGCTTTTGATGACCGTCACAATCAGTTCCAGATCCAGATTCGAAATCGACTATTCCATTACCTGCAGGAATGGTCAGTCAATCTTTGATTACGCACACGAGATTTGTCTTGAACAGACAGTAGAAGTTCCAGAAGAATGTCTGACAAAGGATCATTTTGACAATGAAATACCAGGAAAAATCGAAAAAATAAGTCAGATCCCAGACAGCATAGATAATTATTTGGTAACCATCAGTTTTCCTTGCGATATCTGCTCTTATTCTGTTCCACAATTTCTTAACACAATATATGGAAACATTTCTCTTAAAAACAATATTAAAATCATTTCAATGCGTATACCAGATGAATTGAATTCAGTTTTTCCTGGTCCTCAATTTGGAATAGAAGGTCTCAGGATGCTGCTCGGAGTTTTCAGACGCCCTCTCACCTGTACCGCGCTCAAACCAGTTGGCCTTTCAGCACAAGAGCTGGCATCGATGGCTGCACAATTTGCTAATGGCGGAGTAGATATTATAAAGGATGACCATGGAATAACAAATCAACCATATGCGTTTTTCGAAGAACGTATTAAACGTGTAATAGATGCTGTTCATAAGGTTAATTCAAAAACCGGACGCAAAACTCTTTATTTTCCCATGTTAAATGATGAACCTGAAGTTCTATCAAAACAAATCTCTTTATGTTCAGAGATTGGAATTAAAGGAATACTTATCGCTCCTATGCTTGTAGGATGCGGAACTGTTGCTTCGATTAGAAAAACTACTGATCTGGCTATTATGACTCACCCTTCTTTTGCAGGAACATTTTTCAGTTCTTCAGAACACGGTGCAATGCATGGTTTTCTTCTGGGAACTTTTTTCCGTTTAATTGGAGCTGACATTTCCATATTTCCAAATGCCGGAGGCCGCTTCCGCTTTACACAAGCAGAATGCAATACGATTTCCGACTCACTACGAAAACCATTTGGCAATCGCAAATCATCATTCCCTGCACCAGCTGGAGGTATGCGTATAGACAGGATTGGTGAAATGATTGAACACTACGGTATGGATGCAGTTTTCATTATTGGTGGAAATCTTCTGGTGCAAGGAAACAATCTTACCAATACCACAGGCATGTTTGTTGAAACAGTTCAAAAGAAAGCTTCTGAATACCAGCTTGCACATGCACCATTTCAAAATCGCTGACTGGTTTTTAACGTAAAACAATTGTATAAAAAAAAATCAGTTCATTCTTTAGTTGGAACTGAGTAACTGTTCAAGTTCAGGGTGACGAACCGGTTCATTAAACGATAATACAGCAACAGGGTTTTCCCCTCTGAGCAACCTGATTTTTTCAGCATTGAAATCAATACCATGCTCATTTAATTCCAGTGTCAGCTTAATTTCATCAAGAAGTATCTGCTTCACCTCTGTTTTTTTTTAACTGTTTCGATCTCATTAACTACCGACATTTTATGCCTCCTTTGAATCGTTTTTTATCCAACATTAAATAAAATCAACCATATATTTAATATCTCCTGATATTTGTAAAAAAAAGGCCAGAGAAAAAAGATTGTCATACAATCAGATTTCTCCAGCCTCCCGTATCCGGGTAGCGGATCAACTAATTAAGTTCTAAGGACTGGTCCGTTATGTACGGTCGCTTGAAAATGCTTCATTAAACCAAAATTTATTAATTAATATACCTATCAATTCTTTCTTAGTCAAATTTCATTATAATAAATCTCAACTTCTTTTAACTTTCTGTTTATGATACATGGTGTCTTCATTTTCCTGAATTTATCTTTACTGTTTCTGTTGTTTTTTGCTATCATCTCTATCTCTATGAGAGCTCCTAATGGTAAATCTTTAACTCCTTGTTGTTCTTGCCGGAAATGACATTGTAAACTGTTTTGATTACACGTCGTTCATAAATTTGAAATTATTCATAAGTGTATACTCCATTCACCTATTACAATAAGCTAAATTAATTTAACCAGATATAATGAACAATTCAGACTGTTGCAGTATTTGAATGTCTGGCAAATATACACAATTATTTGTATCATACTAAGACTTAAGAATTATTATTCAGCTGATCAGATTATATTTTTATCTACTGTTACAAACGGTGAAATATTCCTAAGTTTATTAATTATCCCTGGCATAACTTCAATCACCATTTCAATTTCTTTCTCTGTTGTATATCTGCTCAGAGAGAACCTGGTGGAACTGTGTGCAAATGTGTATGGAATTCCCATAGCACGTAAAACATGCGAGGGTTCCAGTGAGCCGGTAGTACAGGCAGAACCTGAAGATGCTGCAATATTTGATTCATCCAAATGAAGAAGTATCGATTCACCTTCGATAAATTCAAAACTGATATTAGTGGTGTTTGGCAGTCGATAATCTTTGTTCCCATTGAGTTTAGCGCCAGCACATCGTTTTAATAGTTCTTTTTCCAGCCTGTCACGCAACTGCCTTACCCTGGTATTCTCTTCGTCCATATGTTTTTTAGCCAGTTCGCAGGCAACACCAAGACCAACGATGTAGGGAACATTTTCGGTTCCTGCACGAACACCATTTTCCTGATGTCCACCATCAATAAGTGGTTCTACCCTGACACCTTTTCGTATATACAAAGCACCAATACCCTTTGGTGTATGCAGTTTATGTCCTGAAAGTGCAAGCATATCAACAGGTGTTTCCCTGAGATTAATCGGTATCTTTCCTGCTGCCTGTACTGCATCTGTATGAAAAATGCCTCCAAGCTCCTTTACTTTAACCGAAAGTTCATGGATCGGAAATATAACCCCTGTTTCATTGTTAGCCCACATAAGACTTACCAGTGTATTTTCATCCACATACACTTCTTCAAAAACGTCTGTATTCAACATTCCTTCGCTATCCACTTCAAGTTCTACAAGTGAATTACCTATTTTGGCAAGTTGTCGGCACGTTTTTCGTACGGCAGGATGCTCAACGGTGGAAGTTATAATTCTTAAGTGGTTCGCACGAGTTAAAGAACAACCCTTAAGTGCAAGATTGTCACTTTCTGAACCGCAACTGGTAAAAGTTATCTCAGACGGATTTGCACCCAGAAAATCTGCAACTTTCTCTCTGGCTTCTTCAATATTTTTTTTTACATATCCGCCAAACCGGTAGATGCTGGAAGGGTTTCCGAAACGATCCTTGAAAAACGGTAACATCGCATCAAGCACTTCGGGGGCCACCTGAGTTGTAGCATTATTATCCAGATATGTTATTTTATCATTCATTTTAATACCCTGTTGTGTCAACTCGATGATATTTGTTAAGGTGAAACAGAATACATAATCTGATTATTTGTAATATTTGAAATTAACGGTTTACCTAACTGGGCCTATTGAAGGAATCGGTTTGAATTTGATTTATTTTATAAACAGATACACAAGACAGCAGGGAGTAATGATTAAATATGTGCCAGAGTCAAAGACTTCCGGCACATTGAGAACCGAAGATGGTTCGATCAGCAACTGCAGCAAACCGGTGTACCGTTCATCATGATCATACTGCAACAACCACAATCCATCATGGATATCATGGCTTTGCAGCATTGTTGAATCATCATAGCACATTCAGTTTCCTTGCTGCACCAGGTCATGCACATGCCATCATTTGTCATTTCGCATTTGCACATTCCTTTGGTCATGTTGATGGTCATCATAGGCATACCATTCATCATCATGCAACAGCTCATCATGCTGCCGGACATCATGGTGCAGAGATTCTGCATCATTGCAGATGCCATTTCATCCTTTGTCGAACACATGATTTTCATTCCCATTTCGGTGCATTCCATTTTCATGGTGCAACGCGGGACCATCATCATGTTCATCGGCATTGTTCCTGACATCATCATACCCGGCATCTGGCTCATGCCCATCGCCATACGATCCATTCCCATGGTGTTCATTGCCATCGGATTCATACAGTAACTCCTCTTTCTTCACGGCAAGTCGCTTGCTTTTGGCAATAGCACTTACAAACAATATTATCTGCCTTGGAGAAGGATTGTCGAACCACTCGACAAAAGTAAAATAATTTATGTATATCTACAAAGCAATTGAAAAGCATAAAAAAGTTATATTACCAATTTTTATTAACCATCTTATATTCCGTCACCAAATGCTAATCCATTCTCATACATCCAGTCACGATCTGCACTTCTGCGCATAACAGTATCCCTCGCTTTTTCAAATGCAACTCTGTAGAGCTGATTTCTATGCCGTATCTGCTCTGATGTCAACCCATGATAAAAAACGACTGGAACATCTATAAATGATTCCGTATTTAATTCAGGCATCGAATCGCCAAAACACCTGTCGTTACTGAGATTATCAAACATACCTGCTCCCTTGCTTCAATTTTAAAACACGAGTGAATTCAGATAGAGTTCTTTTCAAAGGTCACCTTGTGCTGATCAATCTCATATTCCACCACCATCACTTTCAAGCACGATCAGTTCACAACGATTCTTTTCTGTCCTGTCTATCTGAACAACTTTATGATTGTGGATGGTTATAAGAACATGGCCGAATTTTACACCTTTCAAAGAATCTGCAATCCGGCGGATTAGCTTTTCATTAATGACTTCACCCTTAGTTGATTCCTGTTTTTGCGGCATTAAAATTCCTTTTTACCAGTAAATATTGTTTCGAAATGCTACTTGTTACTTTTTCAGAAACTGACATTCCTCTGCAACACTGAAGATAACTTACATGTTTCAATAATCATTTATGAATTTATAAGAAATAATTCCTAAACCTGCTCCAATATCTGCCCGTGATTAAAAAAATCCACAAGGGCAGAAGCTGCTTTCATCTCATCGGCTCCATCAATCACAATCTGTATGCAATTCCCCCCGGTAGAAAGCAAGTTCTCGAAGCTGTTTATCACTATCAATCTCTATTGGAATTGAATTCCCTATCCTTATAGTAATCTTCGAT
>DATAMG010000040.1:0-12050 GCA_036260705.1 Chitinispirillaceae bacterium
AATGGGTCTCAACAGAACTCGATCTGTCCCAAACTTTCTCAGGCAGGAAAAATACTGCTTTTGTGGTTACCTGCAGCTTCAGTAAATCAGATCTGTGCGGAAGGTGCATTAATGACCGGAATGATTTTACAAACGATGATCTGTATTATGAAGACAATGATTATTACAGAAATCCGTGTCAGGAAGGCTACTACTATCGCCATGGTACCATAACCAAACTTCTTATCGCTTCAGATATTGCACTTACTTTGAAAACAGCAAGGGATGGGCTGCATGTTTATGCAGTAAATGCGCTCAAAGCGCAGCCTGTTTCCGGCCTGTCGTTGGCAAGATATTCATACCAGAATCAGGTTTTGGAGAGAGTTATCACTGATAACAATGGACATGCCTTGTTTTCAGGTTCTGATGGTCACTATATCAGCGGTGAAGATAAAGGAAGTCTGGCTATTATCCGGCTGGATCATCCTAACTGGGAACTTACCTCTTACGATATTGCCGGTATAGAAGAGATGAAGTCAGGAATTGATGTATTCATGTATACAGAACGGGGAGTGCACCGGCCCGGCGATACTATTCACCTTTCTGCAATAATCCGATGTGATCGAAAAATTCCTCCAGAAGATCAGATGGTTCATTTAAAAGTAAAAAATCCTCTGGATCAGACGGTCTTTGAGCAAAGGATGAAATGCGGCAAAAATGGACATCTGCATTTTGCCATCCATACCGATATTCAGGCACCCACAGGGAATTATATGGCTGAGTTGAAAGTAGCAGATGTTGTCAATAGTAAAGTGCTAAAGGTAGAGACCGTAAAGCCCAATCGATTGAAAGTCAATATAGGAATCGCTGATACAATATACAATTCTGAAGGAATGATAAATGGAAGCATTGAATCGCGTTATCTTTTTGGTGTTCCTGCAGCTGGACTTAGAACAGTAGTAAAGGCGAATTACTCGGCATTACCCCTTTCAATACCGGTATTAAACGGGTACACTTTCGGACATCCTTTACGAAAATTCGAAGAAAGAATGGTAGAAATTTCCGAAGATGAATTGGATAGCATGGGAAAGATGGAAATAAGTCATTCTATTGATGATATTCAGAACATACCAGAGCTTCTAAATACCCGCTGTCAGGTTACGGTATTTGAAAAAGGAGGATCTTTTACAACTCAGAGTAAAAATGTTGTTGTTATACCATATTCTTCGTTTGTTGGAATAAAAAATGTATTCAAATACGGCAGTGCCCGCACAGGGGAAACCTATGATTTACCGATCATATCAACCGATATCAAGGGACAATTAGTTTCAGGTCACAAATTGACAGTTCGCTGGTATATCAATAAAAAATACTGGTGGTATGACTATGATAATCGTGACAAAAATGATTTCCGAACCCGCGAAAATACCTATAAAATTGCTGAATTTAATCTGGTTTCAGCTGATAATCCGGTAGTTCAGAAGTTTGAAATAGATGATGCGGGCCAGCATTTTATTGAAGTGATCGATGAGCAGAGCGGACATAGTGCTGCACTGTTTTTCTGGGCTTCCACATGGGGTCAGGAAGCATCTCACGAGAAGGCGCAGCAACCGCTCCTGGCTGTCACCTCAGATAAGAATGTATACTATACTGGAGATAAGGCAGTGTTTTCATGTGAAACACCCAAAGATGGGCTGGCCATTTTTACAATGGAGCAGGGATCCAGCATACTCTATCAGGAAATAAAAAAAGTAAATCAAGGCAGAACCAGTTTCTCTATTTCGGTTAATAGTGACTATATACCCAACTGCTACGCAGTAATCAGCCTTATTCAGCCGGCAAACCGAAGCCTTAATGATCTGCCTTTACGAATCTATGGACTCAAACCATTGATGATTGAAGATGAAACCACCAGACTGAAGCTATCGCTGCAGGCTCCTGATGAAATAAAAGCAAATTCACAGTTTCAACTAAAAATTGTTTCTACTGACTCACGTGAAGCCACATATACTGTGGCTGTTGTTGATGAAGGCTTACTCGATCTGACCGGCTTTGATACTCCGGATGTCTGGAACCACTTTTTTCAGAAGAGGCGACTGGCGGTTTTATCCAGGGATAATTTTGAAGAGATCTTATCTTCGCTTATACCAGAAATGGATAAAAAATTCTCTATAGGCGGAGATCTGGGATCCGAGAGAAAACGCAGAAGCGGGGAATCAAAAGTTCAGAGATTTAAACCGGTAGTTCTTTTTGCAGGTCCGGTTACAGCAAACCCCCAAAGTACATCAACATTATCATTTGACATGCCAAATTACTCAGGATCTGTAAGAATAATGGTGATTGGCTGTACCCGGAACAGTTACGTATCAGTGGACAAAACAGTTCCGGTTCGTCAGGAACTGATGGTTCTCACTACCGTTCCAAGAGTTGCAAAACCCGGTGATCAGTTTTCGGTACCGGTTTCTTTATTTTCTAACAGTAAATCTGTAAAAGATGTAAAGGTAGAAATCAAAGTATCCGGCAATTTAACAATTCAGGGGTCAAAAGATACAGTAGCTACATTTGACACTCCTGGTGAAAAGGATATCCGCTTTACATTACAGGCAGGAAAGAATGTCGGTTCTGCAACTGTAATTGTTAATGCCTTTTCAGGACAATACCATGCTTCAGATACAACTACTTTGCCTCTTACTGCACCCAACCCTTATTATATCAAAGTATCTGATACAACGGTTTCAGTCAATAAAGATCTGGTGGTTATTCCAAAACCGATAGGCATTGAAGGGACTAATAGAGCGCGAATCGCCATATCGCGTTTTCCTGACATACAGATAGACAAAAGACTGAAGGATCTTATCTTGTATCCTTATGGATGTATCGAGCAGACTGTTTCCGGTATTTTTCCTCAGCTTTATATAGGTAAACTTGTAGATCTTAAAAGTTATCAGAATCTGAGCATAACTGATAATGTAAATGCTGGAATAAATCGTCTTCAGTCTTTCTGCATAGATGGTGGTTTTTCATACTGGCCATCGGATCAGAATCAGAAACGTGAAGTATCAGACTGGGGATCTGATTATGCAGGGCATTTTATTATAGAAGCGCGCAGGGCTGGATATTATGTTCCGGATAACCTGTATAATCACTGGTTGAATTACGCTCAGAACAATGCAAAAAAAATCAAGGACAAGAATTTCAGATATCAAACATATACTCTTTTTCTGCTTTCGCTTGCCGGAAAACCTTATACCGGTGCAATGAATCTGGTCAGGGAGAATCACATCAATGATCTTGACCCGCTTTCCAGAAAATTGCTGGCAGGTGCTTATTTTCTGGCAGGCCAGAAAGATGCAGCGGAAAGTGTGGATAAGCACATGGTAACTGAAATTACTGCTTATCGCGAAACTGGAGGAACTTACGGTTCATCGCTTCGAGACCAATGTATGATTGCCTGGATTTCTTATCTTATGGGTGATAAGGTTGCTGCCATGAAAATCATCAGATCGATTGCTCAGAGCTTTCATCCTGATGGCTGGTACTCGACTCAGGAAACAGCTTTTGCTTTGATGGCCATATGTGCAATCTATGCTGATCAGAACTTCATTGGAAGTTCCAGTAATTTCAGCATGGAATTTCAGGATGGAAAAAGGAGGGAATATGAGCTTAAAGGATACCAGATGTCAATAGATGTAAGCAATTCTTTTAATAAAACGGTCCGGATCAAAACCAGTCAGACAGAGCCATTGTATGTCAGCATATCCGAAGAGGGGATTACTCTTGAAGACATGGTGAAAACAGAACAACAGGGGCTTGAGCTTACGCGTAACTTCTATGATGATGCCGGGAATCCTGTTACAGTGGAAAGCATATCACAGGGGAAACAGTTCTGGATAAGATACAGGATCAGAAGTACTGCTTCCCAGCCGCTTAAAGAACTTGCACTGTCCAGTGTTTTACCATCAGGTTGGGAGATTATCAACTCCCGCATGGAAGAGGGGAATCTACCGCCATGGATATCGAAAATAAGTGTTACAAATGGCAAATACATGGATATCAGAGATGATCGTGTAAACTGGTTTTTTGATCTCAACAGTAGTGGTTTGGCCGATTTTTTTATCAGATGCAATGCCACTTTTGCCGGAACGTTCCGCCTTCCTCCAGTCACTGTAGAACCCATGTACTCTCCTGATTATTATGCAAGGATAGCATCGGGAGTTGTTACAGTGAAATGAACTTTCTGTATTTGTTCATAAAGCCGATCACTAAAAGAAGAATCGCCCTGATGATGGTGGTTCTTTCTGCGGCCTTTTTTTTATGGCCTTCAGGTCCTTTGTTTCCGGATGACTATTCGCGGGTGGTAACTGACCGGAACGGAAACATATTGCGTGTAACTTTAGCCAATGATGGGCAGTTCAGATTGGAAGCTGATAATTCCAATCTTCCGGATAAATACATAAAAGCAGTTACAATGATGGAGGACAGAAGGTTTTTTTATCATCCGGGTGTGGATCCATTTTCAATATTAAACTCTTTTGTCTGTAATATCCGGGCTGGTAAAAGATTACGAGGTGCAAGTACACTCACAATGCAGGTGGTGCGATTATCAAATCCGCGTTCACGCACATATTTAAGAAAATCAATTGAATGTGTTGCTTCTTTAAAATTAACAGTTAATAAATCCAAAATAGAAATATTAAAATTGTATGCTGCCCATGCACCTATGGGGGGAAATATTGCTGGCATCTGGTCTGCATCGAGGTATTATTTCGGAAAGCCACTGCAGGAGATTACCTGGGCTGAGGCTGCGCTTTTTGCTGTGCTTCCGAACAGTCCATCAATGATTAATATTAATAAGCAGCGTCCTAAACTGAAAATAAAAAGAGATCGCTTGATAAAAACGCTTTATAATAAAGGAATTATCGATAGCATTACATCTGTACTGGCAATCGATGAGCCGCTTCCACCGGTAAAGAGCAGACTGGCTTTCGAAGCTCCACATTTTTCTCAACGGGCACTTCAATATTCTGATAGTAAACTGGTTACTACAACGCTGGACATGAAAATTCAAGGCCATGTGGAAAGTATTATCCGCAGATACAGTCGTGATTATCATGAATATGGAGTAGCTAACATGGCAGTACTTGTAATTAACAATATTAATAGTGAAGTTTCTGCTTATGCCGGATCTCAGGACTATTATGATACAGCCAGATCGGGCCGGGTGGATGGGGTAAAGGCGCCGCGCTCAAGTGGAAGCCTTTTAAAGCCGTTATTAGCTGCAAGGGCAATCGATCGTGGTCCATGGGTAATTCAAAGCAGAATTCAGGATATACCGACTTTTTATGGTACTTTTGCACCATCAAATGCTGCAAAAGATTTCCAGGGTATTGTCACAGTTGAACAGATGCTGATTCAATCCTTGAATATACCTGCAGTTAGGCTTCTTTACGAGTATGGATATAATGATTTCTATAGTGATTTAAAAGAAATGGGGGTTTCAACTCTTTTAAGAAGAGCTGATGGATATGGGTTATCAATAATTCTGGGAGGAGCCGAAGTCAGTTTATGGGATATGTGCAGAATCTACAGTGGTCTGAGTAACGAGGGACTTATCCGTTCGACAAAGATTGTTACTGGAGAAGGGGACACTTATGACACATCTCGATTATGCAGCCCGGGGGCATCATGGCTGATACTTTCATCTATTAATAAATTGAACCGCCCTGATAATGAGAAATACTGGGAATCGTTTTCTGAGCAGATCCCTGTTGCATGGAAAACCGGTACCAGTTATGGGCAGAAAGATGCCTGGGCCATTGGAGTGAATAAACAGTGGACTATCGGAGTCTGGGTAGGTAATTTTACTGGTGAAAGCAATACTTTTTTGGGAGGTGCAGTATCTGCAGCCCCGGTAATGTTTACACTTTTCAGGCAGTTAACAGATTTATCCAGACCAGTATGGTTTCAGTGTCCTGAATATGATCTGAAAAGAATTACTGTGTGTTCTGCATCCGGTTATCTTCCAGGCCCCTATTGTCCGCAAACAACAGAAGTGCTTCAACCTTCAAAAGCCTGGAAAACCGAACAGTGTCCCTGGCATCGTAAAATCGTGATAGATAAGAAAAGCGGCAAAGAAGTCTGCTCAAGATGCTGGAGTGGAATCGATAGAAAAGATACTGTTTTACTTATTTACCCGGCAGCGGCTGTGGAGATTATGCGAAGTAAGGGGCTCAGTACTGATATCATGCCTGCCCATCTTTCTGTCTGTAACGCGGTTCAGGTAAAAGAAAATAACCTCAGTATTGAATATCCTGTAAATGGAATAACCATTTTCATCCCACGTGATCTGGATGGTGAATATCAGCAGGTTGTGTGTAAAGCATCAGGAGAGACAAATAGTATTATATACTGGTATCTTGATGGTGATTTTATTGGTGAAACAAAGGATATACATAACAAGGCAATTACTTGTAATTCCGGAAAACATGTGTTGAGTATTTTTAATAATGATGGAGGAGAGAGCAGGGTGAGTTTCATGGTGGTGAAAAAGTGACCGGTGTTCAGCTATAGCTCAGCAAATAATAAATAAAAATGTGTAAACAAATAGTTTAATTCCATCAATCAATGCAAAGCTAAAAAAATCTGGGATTGTGTTTATTATTTTTCCTCACTACTATCTATCCTTGATACTTGTGTTCTACCTAGGACAATCTGTGCGAGATTGAAGAATATAAGACAGATAATACCTGAGGAAAACGCCATTTGAGTCATTTCCGGTTGCCAAACGAGAGGATAAGGACCAATATGACCAAAGACAATTTCATTCAAATAAAGGCCGGCATGTGATGAGGAATCGGGAAATATCCAGATACCTTCAACTCTGGCTACCAGATCCCAGAAAAACTCGCAAAGGACAAACAACCAGGAAATAGACCATAATTCAAATCCGGTATACCTGCGATAAAGGAAAAAACCTATAATGCAAAAGGGAATATACAGGAAGTAAATCATGACTTTCATTACAGTAGAGCCGAACCTCAGACCCCAGATAGTGATGGCTAGTGCAACTGCAAACCAAAGCAATTTCAACAGGATATCAAATGAGGTATGCTTTGCCTTATGTTTAAGGCTTTTCACAAATATAACTCCCACATGGCCCATTAAAACTGCCATCGGATAAAACAGTGCATCACCAAGGATCATTTGAGCTTTTCTGATTTGCCAAATATTACCGGTAATAAGATCCGGGAAAAAAAACCACCAATCATTAAGAACAGCTACAAAGCCAAATACATAAGCGAAAATCAGATTCAAGGTAATACAAAGAACTGAAATATCCCAACTGGTAATATATTGAATATATTTTAACAAACGTAGTGCTGACATGGCTAACAACATAGCCAGCGTTATTCCACCAAAAACGACGAATACCTGACGGATATATATATGGTGATCGTTTCGTTTTCTAAAAGGGAATCGCAACTCCAGATTGTCATGGTGAACAGAATAGTAAATATCATGTACATTCAAATGGTTACGTAATGAACTGCTGTTGGCTGAAGTATGAAATCCATTTGAATAGTAATGGACTTTAGAAACAAATAAAAAAATTGCAGAAAATGTGACAATAGAGATTATGGCAAACTCAAGGCAACGATTGTACAAATGTCTTTTTGGGTTTATACTGTTCATAATTTAATTATATATGAGTTTTACAAAAAGTCAAAACATAAATGAATAAATACAAATGAGTAAATAGTTGGCTAAAACGGGATGGCTTTAAAAATCAGACCGGGGTGAATAATGGATATTTAGCGAAATCAAACTGATTGTGTGGATTGTGTAAAAGAAAAAACAGAATCAAGAGCATTCTTAAGTTCTTCGGTACTGTAAGGTTTATAAAGAACACCAGCGAATCCGAAATCGCGGAACCGTGAAATATCGATTTCTTCTGAATATCCGCTAGATGCAATAATTTTCAGATAAGGATCTCTATTTTTTAATTCTCTGGCAAGTTCTTTGCCACCCATAGCTCCGTGTACGATAAGGTCGGTTATTACAGCCTGATAAAAGCATTTGTTATGAATCGATTGCTCAAAGAGTTCAATTGCCTGATTGCCACTACATGCCTGATCTACTGTATATCCCATTTGTTGCAGAAGAAGGGCAAGACTAAGCCGAACTGTATGGGAATCATCCATAATTAATATCCGTCCAGGCTTTATACTTGTGTTGACTGAATGTTGAAACTGATGTCTTTCTGCATTCTTTAAAACCGGAAGAAAAACAGTAAAAACCGATCCTTTATTTATTTGGGAATCGACTGATATGCTACCATGGTTTCTGGATATGACTGAATTAACTATGGCAAGACCGAGTCCATTTCCATTTTGTTTAGTTGTAAAATATGGTTCAAATATCCTTGATAAATTTTCAACATTAATTCCATTACCCTGGTCGGCTATTGAAATCTTGAAATATTCACCTTCTTTGTTATATGGAGCGTCAATTTTCTGAAGGTATACCACATTTCCGGCAATATGTAAAGTCTGTCCGCTGGACATCGATTCAAGTCCATTTATAATTATATTCTGAAATACCTGTCGTATTTGACATCTGTCCGCTTCAATGAAAACTGGTTTTTGGGGCAAATCAACGGAAATGAATATATTTGAACCATGTGCCAGAAAACTGCTGGTTTCATTAAGTAACTCGATCAGGTCGAAGATCTCGATTTTTTTGCTGTCAACATTTGAAAATGTAAGCAATTGTCTGGCAAGATCTCTGGCTCCCAGAGCCGTTTTCTCACTGATTTCAATAAGTTCTGCAACTTCTGATAAAGGCTCCAGCTTCATTTTGGCCAGTGAAAGATTGGATACTATTCCACAGAGAAGATTATTAAAATCATGAGCAATTCCACCTGCTAAACGTCCCAATGAATCTATTGTCTTAGAATTTAGCATTAATTGCTCGGCTTTTTTCTGAAGAGAAATATCACGAATGATAAGTAGTTTACCAAATGAAATATCGTTGCTTTTAACCAGAGATTGAGAAAAATTCAGATGTTTTATTTCCTGGTCAATTTTTAAAGTAGCGTCGATTTCTGTTCCGTTGATGGAAAATTTATATCCGTTGATACATCTCTCCAGAGATTCCTTATTGCAGTTTATGGCATATGTGCTCAATAGGGATTTCGCGCTGTCATTTACTTGTATGGCATTGCCTTGTTCATCCAATAATATTACTGAATCATGAGAATTTTCAAACAGTCGATTAAAGGCATTTTCGATCTGAACAAAATTAACTGATAAAAGGAAATGACGCTGAACAGCAATAAACATAAATACTGCATTAAAAAAAATACCCAGTGATACAAAGCGAAGGGTTATAAAGCTATGGATAACCAGATGTCCAAATAAAGTAATTACAGATAACGGAGTGGATATAAAGGCACCGATCGCTACTAAACGCAACTGTTTGGACAAAATAATATTATCTTTTTTCTTAATAAATTTTAAACACAGCATGGATGCATATAAAGGAATTGCCAGAAGAGTAAAAATAAAGGGGGGGAGAAATCCCCACGATGGGACTGGCAATGGCGCCTGATATCCTGGAAATTCGGCAATAGTAACAGGTGGTATAAAATCAAGGTAAATTATTGAAATAACTACTAGTGTTATACTGAGCCAATAGCTAAGGTCTCGTTCTTTATTAATTAATGCATAGACAAAGTTCAGATATAAAAATCCCAAAGGAATCATAAACGGGATAGAAATTTGATATAAAAACAGAACAAAATTTACTGAGAAAGGCAGATGTACCAGAAAATCGATAAGGGGTGGAATCATGAGAAAAAAGAAAAAAACCAGGAAAGATTTATTAACTACTGCGTTTTTTCGCTGTCCTGAGATATTAGCAAAGATATAGAGTACTGAAATGAATGCAGAAAATGGGATGAATACCAGGTAATCTATCATTGGCAATTTCTATCCTGTGCTGATGAGACTTATTAAACAAATGAATATACTTATCAAATGCTGGTGAAACAACCACTAGAGTAGAAAATGCAAGATAAAACGTACACAACTGCAGTAAGTTTTTTACTATCGGCACACACCCTGCTTCCGGATTATTGTTGCTAATGTAAGTACATTCAAAAAAATCAATCTGGCCGGTGAACTCCGGACGCTTTTGTGTCAATTTCGGCTATTGTCAGTAGGGCTATACGTTGTTGTTCTTTTTTGTATTTATTTTTACGATTCAAGTGACAGGTTCTCCGGGAAATTTCACTTAACTTTTTTATGATACAAAACATGAATAAGAATTTGTTTTAAAACAAGTTATAACTATTGTTCAGAAATCCATTGATGCTTTACCCATTTCCATCAGGTTTACGAGAATACGGTTAAATAATAAGCAGAAAAAGAAATCTGGAAATTGAATAAATCTTTGTCGATAGAATAAATTGTTATTATATTATAATGAATAATCGCTTAAATCTGGTTCTTCTTTAAGATTTTTTCATTCCACACAGAAGATCGAAGAAATTTTAAACCGTGTTCTCATCATACGATCTAAATCATTGCGATGTTTACCAATTTATTTTTATTAAATGGAGGAGGGTACAGGATGGTTCAACGTATACTGCTTTTATTGTTGGTTGTTGGGTTAGGGGTCAACGCTCAAATTGATATAAAATTGAGTGGTACAGTAAAAAATAAGGCAGGAGCGCCAATTAATAAAGCTGAAGTTGCACTTTCGAAACAGAGGCTTAAAGCAACTACTGGCACCGATGGAAAGTGGGTGATCCAAACCGTTTCTACAATTTCGTTATTCCAGCCTAAGGAGCAGAATATAACTCTGAAAGGAAGCTTACTGGAATTCAGTCTGACAAATTCCTCACCACTGAGACTCGAAATTTTTGATGTTAACGGAAATCTTTTACATAAAGAGTTGCAGAATGGTCAGAAAGGATTTTACAGTTTTAACATCGCTGAAAATATCCAGGCGACAAACCTTCTGCTTATTCATGCTTCAATCGGTCAGCAGGAGATGATATTCCGCTATCTTCCAATGAATAGTGGCAAATACATGCTTTCTACAAAAAGAACTTCGCAGCGAGGCAGCAAACTCAAAAAATTAGCTGAAGTTATTAATGATACACTTACAGTTACAGCAACCAATTATAAGATACAGTCCTTCGCTATAACAAGGTATGATACCACTGTTGATTTTACACTTGATACTGCTGCATCAGAAAATACAGTTACAGTGAACCTTGATAAAACAAAGCAGCTGATCAGAGGCTTCGGAATTAATAATACCTGGGGAGCTTTGAGCAGCCAGAATGCGATAGACAAGTGCTTTAATAAAGAAACAGGACTTGGTTTGAATGTGTTGCGTATCGGTATGAAACCTGATGGCAATGCATATGAAAGTTATGATGACGTTAAAAATGCAAGACAACTCGGTTGTGAGTATTTTATCGGAACAGTCTGGACTGCACCAGGCAGTTGGAAGTCTAACGGCAGTGAAAATGATGGTGGAACCCTGAATAAGGATAAGTATAATGACTGGGCAGACAGGATTGCTGCATTCCCTGCAAAAGTAAAGGCTGGAAGTGGTATTGATCTTTATGCTATGTCTGCGCAAAATGAGACTGATTTCGCTTCTTGTGGTATGAACGAACCATGTAATGGAAATTACCAGACAATGTTATGGACAGGTAAGGATTATGCAGATTTCTTTGCCATCGCCGGACCAAAAATCAAAGCTGCTGGATGTAAAGCTATGGCTCCCGAAGCCTCAGAATGGATCCATGCCTGGTCTGATTTTTCTGCTTGTTGTACCGAACCTGGAGGAAAGGGCAGCTCTGATCCTCATAAGTGCGGTTTTCTTGGAAAAGACAGCAAACCAACCTGCGATTCAACTAAAGGTTATAATTACGGGCGCTGGTTGTACAGAAACAAGACCGCTTGGGATGCAGTCGATATTTTCTCTACACATCAATACGATACACAGGTTGCGGAACCATGGCCGGCAGATGTACCCAAAGATAATGCAAATGG
>DATAMG010000056.1:0-10189 GCA_036260705.1 Chitinispirillaceae bacterium
CGATCGCAACAATCTTTACGCTCTACCTGAATTTCTCAGCTGCTGCAGTGTGTACGGGTTAACTCCTGTTATTGCCGCCGAGCTGACCGGTAATGGTGGTGATGCACTGCTTTATGCCGAAGCGGACCAGGGGTTTTCAAATCTCTGTCGTATTATAAGTGAATATCATTGCAATAAGAATTTCAATCTGGTATTCTCGATTTCAGCTGGTACTGATGGAATTCATGTCGTTTGCGACAATCTATCTCTGATCGATTCTTTGAAAAAGTTGCTTCCGGTTTATTACCGGATGAGACGGCCCAAAACGCCTCCTTCATCAGTGCGCAAGGCTGGCATTCCCTGTATAATCGCGCCGCCTATGGTTTTTACTGCAAATATCGATTTCCAGACGCATCGTTTACTCAGAGCCATTGACAATAATACCACACTTTCCAGATTGCCGGAAGCGGAGACATTTCCCGAAGATGCATGTTTTCTTCCTTGGCATAAGTTATGTGAGCGTTTTGAGGTTTTCGATTATGCGATCGAGTCAACCGAACAGTTCTGCACAACCATCTGTTCAAGAAAATCGTTTGGAAAAGCGATAATGCCGGGATTTTCCTGTGAAAACTCATCCAGAGATTATCTGCGGTCAAAGGCATTTGAGGGTGCAAAGAGGCGCTACGGGGAGCTTTCCGATGAGGTGGTTTCCAAATTGAATTATGAACTGGGTCTTATAGAAAAAAAGGGTTTTTCCGACTATTTTCTGGTGGTTGATGATATTGTCAGACAATCACCACGGACCTGCGGAAGAGGGTCGGGTGCTGCCAGTATTGTTGCTTTCTCTTTAGGCATAACTAATGTTGATCCAATAAGATACAACCTGATGTTCGAGCGGTTTCTTAACCCAGGAAGAGTCGATCCGCCTGATATCGATGTGGATTTTGCCTGGGATGAACGGGATGAGGTTCTGGATTATGTATTTGACAAGTATGGCAATGAACATGCTGCCATGGTGGCAACCCATCTTACCTGTGGTGCACGGATGGCCATAAGGGAGATTGCCAGGATTTATGGATTAACAGAGGAGGAGATAAGCAGGGTTACCGCAAAGATTCCCTACTTTGTAGAGCTGGGGGAATATGCGCAGAGTCTGATGGATGTTTTAAAGCAGTGGCCTGCCATGAAGGGAGTTATACTGGATCCGCCATGGCCTGAAATTCTGGAGAAGGCTGGAAGGATTATCGGAATGCCAAGGGGGATAGGGACTCATTGCGGGGGAGTGGTGATAACTCCACAACCGATAAATACTGTTGCTCCGGTTCAGTATTCAGCTAAAGGTTATCCGATCGTTCAGTGGGAAAAGGATGGTGCCGAAGAGATGGGTCTTGTAAAGATCGATCTCCTGGGGAACCGTTCTCTTGCAGTTATAAGAGATGCAATAGCTAATATAAAATCAGAAGGTATTTCTTTTGATGAAAAGCACTGGGATCCTCAATCTGATCCTGCTACACTGGAACTTTTCAAAAAAGGGGATAGCATTGGGGTTTTCTATGTAGAATCACCTGCTATGCGATTGTTGCAAAAAAAGAGTGGTACAGGTGATTTTGAGCACCTGGTAATTCACTCTTCCATTATTCGTCCTGCTGCCAACAAATATATCAGAGAATATCTGAAACGACTTCACGGTGAGTCATGGACTGTTTTACATCCAAAACTCAATGAAACGCTGTCTGAAACTTTCGGAATTATGGTTTATCAGGAGGATGTTTCGAAGGTGGCCATGGCATTGGCTGATTTTTCAGTTGAAGATGCTGATATGTTAAGAAAAATCATGTCTAAAAAGACAAAATCTGCTAAATTTGAGGATTTCCGTAAACTGTTTTTTGATGGGGCTTCAAAAAATAGTGTAAGTGAGGCGGTTATACAGGAGATCTGGGAAATGATGCTTTCTTTCAGCGGATACTCATTTTGTAAACCGCATTCGGCAAGTTATGTGCAGGTTTCCTTTCAATCAGGGTATCTTAAAGCTCATTTCGGGGCAGCATTCATGGCTGCGGTTTTATCCAATTACGGCGGGTACTATTCTACTCAGGCCTACATTAGTGAGGCTATGCGGATGGGGATTAAAATTATTCCACCTGATGTCAATAGAAGTCATTATCGTTATTATTCCAGGGAAAATTGCATTATCGTTGGATTTTGCCAGATAAAAGGGTTAAGTAACAATGCTCAGGAGCAGATTGTTAAGAATCGATCGGAAAATGGTCTGTTTTATAGCATGGATGAGCTATTATCCAGGAGTGGTATTACTGAATCGGATGCCGAAAAGCTTATTCTGGCTGGTGCCTGTGACTGTTTTGCTTCTGGTTCGGCACGTCCGCAGCTTTTCTGGCAGATGCGTCGTTTTTTCCGTAGCAGCGGCAGTCAAACTATACCAGAGCTCAATTCACTCTCAGCTCGTCAGTTTCTTCAATATCAGTACAAAACTTTAGGTTTTTTAACCGTATGTCATCCGCTGACATTGATGAATTTTACCTGTAAAATGAACCTGAAGGCCAGAGATATCGACAAATTTATAGGCAGACAGGTGACAATTCCAGCCTGGTGTATAACTGCCAAAACGGTTACCACAAAGCTTGGCACCACTATGGAATTTGTTACTTTTGAGGATGAGACCGGGCTTATAGAAACCGTCTTTTTCCCTCAGATTTATGCCAGATATGCTTCGATACTTCAATACCACACGGCATTTTTGGTTACCGGTCTGGTAACTGAGGAGTTTGGGGTGGCAACTTTGGAAGTAGAGAAGCTGGAAAGACATTGAGGCCAGAGACCAGCGGGCAGAGGGCAGAAGCCAGTGAGTCAGAAGCCAGTGAGTCAGTGGGTCAGTGAGTCAGTGGTCAATCAGTCTGCCTACTGATTTACTGACAGCTGAAGTCCCTGTCTGCCTACTGATTTACTGATTTACTGAAGTCCCTGTCTGCCTGCTGATTTACTGACTACTGAAGTCCTTTTCTGAAGTCAGTGGGGCAGAGGATTTAGGACAAAAAAGAGTGAATAGTGGACAAGAAAACAGAGCTGAATAGCTACTCAGAGGGTGTGTAATGCATTTCTTTTCTTCCACTCGACACCCGATATTCGATGCTTCCAAGTAATTAATGCTTGATATAGAGGGTGTCCTTATATACTTTTTTTAATGTTGCTGGTTATTTCCTTATTAAAGGGAGGATTTATGAATAAACTTTCAGTCTTTCTGATTAGTTTTCTGGCCGGATTAGGCTTCGCACAGCAGGAGCAGAGTGAGCCGGTCAGTGAAATTTCCGCACCGGTTGATCAGATGGGTGTGGTCAAATCGATAATGGACAAGTGTGGAATTTCCGGAGTTAATTTGCAGGATGTGGCCAAAGTCGAAAACGGCAATGTCGTATCACTGGATTTGTCAAACAGAGATGTCAGTCAAGATGGTATCAGTATGATTCCGGCTGATATAGGTAAGCTGACCAATTTGCGCACCTTTGATTGTTCCGGAAACATTATTACCTCGATTCCACCGGAAATCGGTAATTGTGTAAATCTTCAGAAGTTCAATGCCAGCAGTAACCGGCTCGATACAGTTCCGGAAGAGATTGGATCATTGGTAAATCTGGTTGATCTGGATCTTCGTCATAATCGTCTGGTCTCGATTCCATCCTCGATAAGCAAACTGGTCAATGTTAAATTTCTAAGACTTTGGGGAAACAAACTGGAATCTCTTCCAGTGGGGATCACTTCCATGAGTTCGCTTGAGGAATTATATCTGAAGGATAATCGTCTGGAAACGCTTCCCGAGGGTATAATCAACATGAAAAAGTTGACATATGTTGATTTCATTGGAAACAAACTATGTAATCTCAGTCCAAAACTCAATGCCTGGGCACTTAAGAAAGACAAACAATACAAATCTGCACAGAAGTGCTGGTAAAAAAAGGGTGGGTAACCACCCTTTTTTTTTGAATTAACTTCACCTTTTGTTATAACCATACCTTCTACAATTGTATTCTGTTTAAAATTAATCCCTTAGCTTGTCATTTCCATACAATCTGACTATCACTATCCTTTCATCGATCTTCAAACTTGCTTAACAGATACTTATATCTTTTGGTCCTGAAAGTGGTGACGATGATGTATGCTGATTCTATTCAACAAGATTTGATTATCTTTGTTTAATTTATAGGTTTTTCACTGTTCATGATTCCACACCAGCAAAAAAAATAATCTTTAACTAACACCCCCTCCCGCTTTGATTCCTGAAGTAGATTTCATGCGTAATTGAGATGTCGCGTTTGGTATCAAAAAACCAAACGGCATTGAATTTGCCATTTGGTTTTGCTAAAGCGTTAAAAAATGGTCGTAATTAAAAACCGGTTAAACCGGAAAGCGGATTGATATGGCAGATTCAAATGAAGAATGCTTGAAACGAATGATAAATCCCAGTCTGGCAATATTATTATCGGAAGTTATCGATATAGAAAAAAACCTTGAACTGCTTGGCAGCCAAAAGAATTTCAATGACCAGAAAAAAATACTGCTTAAACACTGTAATGATAAAATAAAACTTGTCAGGATATCAATTACATCGTTCGGACAAAAAAAAGTTAACTTTGCCTGGCGATTGTTACACAGAGTAAAGGAGGATATGATCCTTCTGATGGAAAGGGAAGAGCTTGAAACCGAATGCCGTAGAACAATTAACAAAATAAACCGGTCTGTCATGATTAATGCAGAAAAAACCGGATGGACCGAAAAAATATCCATCGGACTTGAAAGACTTCAGAAAGCATCACAATCTGAATCTAAAGGTGAATATGATCATCAATTGAAAAAATTGCAGGTAATTTGTAAAGGAGCGTCAGCTGAACTGAATGATTTAACTGATGATCAATTCTGGGATATCTGGACGATACGCTGGATGCAGATTATCTATTCTTTCATGGGGGTAGTGACATTAACCCTTTTTATTTGGAAATATATTGCTTGTCCCGAACTTGATATCTACAAAGTCCTCTTGATTGGGATGTTAGGAAGTCTTGCCAGCGGATTGATCAGTGGCGTGAAGGAATTTTTCGCCAAAGGTACTTTTTGGATACCCACTTTATACTACACAATCGGAAGACCGTTAGTAGGAATTATCTCTGCAATAGTTATGCTCTGGCTGATAATGGGAAAAATATTGATTTCAATAGAGCCAATGGGCGACATATGTATAGAGGCAGGTAAATGCTGTTCAGAAAAAAATAGAACGCAATGTCCTTTGCAGAACCCCGATTCAATAAAATCTGATACTGGAAAAGGCTTATCGGAAAATAATCATTCTAATAATCTATTAATGGTGCAAAACAATCAGCAGGAAAAAAGATCGGAAAAAAAAGACAGCGTCGATCAATCATCGAATGAATCAGATACAACCAGGGGCAACACTATTTTGATATACTATACAGCACCAAATGAATGCTCTGCTCAAATCATAATAATGGTGTTTCTTTTCTTTGCCGGTTTTGCCGGAGATAAACTGCTGAAGTCGATATCCTGCAAAGTAATAGAACGCATGTTTATAAATGCCGAAAAAACGAAGGATTCACAAACCGCATGAAAATACATACAAAGAAGTACTGGGAATATTTTATTAATGGTTTGAGCTGGTTTGTATGGGAGTTTATGGGTTTACATTTTATATGGCATATGCTCAAACCTGAACTACCTGAAGAAGAAAAAAAACATAAACCACCGGTAACTTTCGGACTTTGGTTCATGGGTATTTATACTGCACTTTTTGGTTTGGCTGTACTTGGAGCATGCCAATCTCTATGGGGCTCACCTTGATAGTGCCGATCTGTTTATGGCTCAGCTTAGTGGTGCCTATCTCGATTCAGCTCACCTTGAGCATGCAAATTTATTGGCCTCTCGTCTGGATAATGCAGTCCTAAGTCATTCATCTTTGCTTCATAGCAGAAATATTACGGTTGAACAATTATTTAATGTTAAGTCGCTATACTGGACAAAACTTGATGATAGCCTGACAAGAGAAATCAAAAAAAAATATCCCGAGCTGATGGCGACAGTAATGGTCTACTCTCCATCAACAAAGAAAAGGATTTGGCAAATTGATACAGTACTTCTGGAAAGAATAAAAAAACCTGAGTGGAGCGGTTGGGAAAAAGGTGATACCTGTACAATTTGCATAAATCCTTTATTCTGAATCCGGAAATCTACAATCCGGTTCTTCTCCGGCATTTCATTTTGATGGCACACCGTTTTTAAAAACACACAATTTTAATAAATTCATCTTCTTAATTTTAAACCTTTCCTAAAAATAAGGAAATTAAAATACAGGAATTTTATCTTTGCGGCTGTGTAATCATTCATTATCTTAATATCCTGATCACCCTATAAAATTTAAGCACATGATACGGATGCAGAAAAAAAAAGTATAATAGTACAGTTATCACATGTATCAATAAGGAAAAAGAAGATGCCTGAAGACAATAATGGTTTATTGCGCAGAATGCAAAAACAGATCGAATTCATCATTGAAATAGACAAGGTCAAAAGCATAATAAGAAAATCCCGAACTTTTCATAACAAAAGATATGAAAATGATGCCGAGCATGGATGGCATATTAGTGTGATGGCTCTTGTTCTGGCTGAATATTCCAATGAAAAGGTGGATATAGCAAAAGTGATAAAAATGGCTTTGATTCATGATCTGGTTGAAATCGATGCTGGTGACACTTTGTTATATGCGGCAAACCGCAGTGATGCAACTGAGAAAGAGAGACAGTGTGCAAAGCGGATATTTGGAATTCTGCCAGAGGATCAATATAACCAGTTTATGGCATTATGGGAGGAATTCGAAGCAAAGCAAACTCCAGAGGCTAAATTCGCCGGTGTGATGGACAGACTGGAACCATTGCTGCAGAATTTTTATGATAATGGTCACACATGGCAAAAACATAACATTCCGGCAGAAAAAGTCTTCAGGTTGAACCAGCAGATGGAAATGGGATCAAAAATTATATGGGATTATGCCAGATCAATTATTGAAGAATCGATTAAAAACGGATATTTGGAACGGATGAATGAATAGCAGATAGTACTTCAACATTTTTAGTTTGTTTGAGATATTTACTTATATCTTTTTGAAGAAAGTAGCGAAGACCGGATATACACTAGCCACTTCAGTTGCCTTTTACATTTTTATTAGTTTTTCCCTGCAGCCCTCAGCACGAGCCCTTTTTATTGTAGCCTTCCGATAGCTATTTTCAGATCCGGTAGCTGGCTGTATATAGAAGTGTTACAAATGCGGTTCCATCCGGTAATTTTACTGTTACTTATACTGATTTTGCCAGTCCGGGGCCTGGTGTGAAGGTCGTAAAGCCATTTAATTTTTTACGCCAGCCTGACAGCAGCCTTGTGATTAATGAAACTATTGTTGCCGGGTGAGTAAAAATAGATTCTGTAGATCTGGTAATAGCAGGTCCTGACAGTGTAAAGATGCATTGGAATGTTTCTTATGATCTGGAAAGAGGCCAGTCCTTAAATATTTCTACGGATAAATTGGTTGTAAGTCTTAAAAGTCCACCAAACATTCCGGATAAACTGGTTATTGCTTATGGAAATGATATGGGTTTTGAGTACACTTCATTATATGGTGAAGGTGAGATAAGAAAGGATGAATCAAGCTCAAATTATTATTATAATTTCCATATAAAGGATCATCTGGGGTCGACCAGGATGGTGATTACTGATGCCAGTAATATTAATGAAGCGATAATGTATCAGCCTTACGGAACGATGGAGGAATTATCTGTATTTTCATCATCAGCAACTCCAGCCAGAGAGAAATTCACCAGTAAGGAGTATGATAAAGATGGCGAAAATGGGGTTTTCGGGATAAAAGGAATGGAGTTGTTTTATTTTGGGGCTAGGTTCCTTGATCCTGATCTAGGAATTTGGATCAGTTTTGGAATAGTTATAGTTTTACAGGTGGAAATCCAATCAATGGAATTGATCCCGATGGGCTTGAGACATATAGTAATTCGGATGGTTCATTTAATGGTGTGATGGCAATTAAGGATTACGATGATCCATCAATGTTTACTGTAGGGAGTGATGGTGGTTTGTCGTTAATTGGACAGATGGGTGGTATTGTGGATATTACTTACATGTTTGATAATATGTTAAAAAACAATGGAGTATTAGCACAACAGATGAACCCGATTGAGTTTTATCAAGCAGTAAAAACAGGTGGAATTTGGGATTTTAAAAACAAGGCAGGTGGTCTTTTTTGGGAAGGAAACAAAGGTAATTATCAACTACAATATAATTTAGACAATTGGAGTTTTGATGACCCAGGAAACTACCATTTTGGTTATGTTTCAGAGAAATTTGGATTGAATCCTGTTATAGCCCAAATGGGCGCAGGTGCATATCAAATTTATAGTGGAACATCAAGTAAGAATTATTGGAAATCTTATTTTGATGATCCACGTGATTCAAAAATGATTGGAAGGGGATATAATGCTGCATTGCAAAGATAAATGGTACGGGATTATTATAATTATAGGGTTTATTTGTATGTGTGATAATTCAATACCCGATAAGTTTAGAGCAAAAGAGAATTTAGTTCAGCCTGTTTCAGGACAATGGGTAGCCATATATGGTTATCACAATGCAGGTTCGTTAAGTGGGTATGACGAGTTATACTTAAAAAAGAGTAAAACTGATATGAAAAATAGCATTTTTGTTTTACGAATTAGAGGTCAAATAGTTAAAGCATCTTGGCAAGGAACAGATACACTTGAGGTTTGGAGTGAAGGATATTTGAGAGAATTCAAAAACATTGACGGTTTACCCATAATCCTAAAATTACACCATATTGAGCAACTTCTTTAAAACAAAAAAAGTCTTCTATAGCGGACATTTTTCCCAAATAGAAATGTCTCCTAATAGGATACATTTTCAGGCTGCCAAATTCATCACCTTTCTTACTTTCAAAACGGTATTCAGTGAAAAAACATCATGAATTTTTGCTGCTTTCCTGATTGATAAACCGTTTTTCAGGTCTGAAGAAAGATTCTTATGCTTTTTCAGGAAATCCTGCTGATCCATTGTAGATCCCTGTGGTCTACCGATCTTATTGCTGTACCTGCTGCACCGATTCCATGGTGAGGTCTGTATTATTAAAACTCTATTTCATGTAAATATAAAGACTCGGTTAAGACATTGAAATACACAGGATTAGATGGTTTTCAAATTTGCCCCAGAGTTAATTTTTTAAAATGCAAAAAATCATCTCTGGGGAATATAACTCCAGCAAAATCAAATTGTTATTGGTTTTGCAACTTCTGACTGAATTCTTTTCCCAAATGGTAGGATATAGAGTTTTAACAGACTTGGAGTTCAGAAACTGTGTATAGTTTATCCTATATAGAAAAAATGTGTACTTCGATTTATCAAATCGAGTTTTTGCACAGAGTCCTTCATTCATATAGCTTTCTCATTAGTTCGTTTGAGATATTTACTTATATCTTTTTGTAAAAATTAACTTTTTCACCACTTTTCCCACTTCTCCCTTTTCTTTCTCGCAAATAGCTTCAAAAAAAAGTTTTCTATAGCGGACATTTTTTCCAAATAGAAATGTCTTCTAATAGGATACATTTTCAGGCTGCCAAATTCATCACCTTTCTTACTTTCAAAACGGTATTCAGTGAAACTTCATGAATTTTTGCTGCTTTCCTGATTGATAAACCGTTTTTAAGGTCTGAAGAAAGATTCTTATACTTTTTCAGAAAATCCTGCTGATCCATTGTAGATCCCTGTGGTCTACCGATCTTATTGCTGTACCTGCTGCACCGATTCCGAGCCCTTTTTATTGTAGCCTTCCGATAGCTATTTTCAGATCCGGTAGCTGGGAAGAACTTGATGGGTACGTTTCAGATCGTGTTTTTTTGTAAGCTTCTGCACCCAATTTTCCAATTGTCTTTAATTTACTAAAAACGCCCAAACCGATTGCCCCTGTCCCTGCGTCATGGGTGGAAAGATGTTCTTAGATGATATGGCAACTGCGGGAGGTCTCAAAGAACAAAAGGCTGGATCAACTGTGAAAACAGGTGACAGTGGTTCAGATCATACGTCAACAACGAAGGTAATGGATGACAAGACTCGGTAA
>DATAMG010000064.1:0-37400 GCA_036260705.1 Chitinispirillaceae bacterium
TAAAAATATCGTTTAAACCTGATCGAAAAAATCTCTAGCAAAACATTGCTGACTTGTTAAATCCATCCCAGCAATTTGTAACCTAAAATTCCATAAAATTCATGAAGAGCTCTATTTGAGAGATCCAGAGAACCAGAATTAGGGAATAAATTGAAAATAAAAGCTCTTTTTCCACTTGATTTTTGGTAGTCGGTAGGAGCAGGATAAACAATAAATCCACACTTCTTAAACACCGCTTCAGACCTAATCATATGTGAAGCAGATGTAACTAATATGATTTTTCTGGGCAGATGAAGTGAATCCAGTATCTGTGCTATATAAGGCCCGTGTTCATGAGTATTTTTAGCATTCTTCTCAATTATAATATCACTTGAATCAACTCCCATCTCCATTAAAAGCAGCGCATTATGCAATCCTTCCGGCGGCGTATTCTTAAATGCAGGGTCAACCCATCCTCCGGTGGTAATCAGGCGATGGCATACTCCTTTTTTGTAAAGCCTTGCGCCATGAATAATTCTATCACCAGCATCATTGATCTCCAAACCACTTTGAAGTGGTAAAATCATTTTTCCACCACCACCCAAAACAACTATTGCAGAACAACTGTCAGGTAAATCTTGTGCTGAATAATATCTTTTTTCCAACACCTCGATTAAAAAGTTTGAAACAGTTCGTGTTGAGAAAAGAAAAAGTAAAATTCCTGCCACAATAAAACACCATATTGAAGACTTTTTTTTATAAAAAAATGCTAATACTCCAACCAACCAAACCACCATCACCAGCCCCAATGGATACAACGGGAGTGCAATAAATTTTAATAAATATGCCATAACATCCTGTAATAAAAGTTTGTGTACCGTAAGTCAGGTATATATTTCTTGTTCAAAAAAAGATAAAATGTCCGCTGATATATTATTGTAATCCTTTAATAGCAGGCTCACAAATGAATAGAAATATAACTTATTTCAACTTAAAATAGATGAAATGATGGTAAAGCTTACAATTAATCAGAATATTTAATATGTAGTTTATATCCAGTCTTCCAAAGATCCTGATCTAATATTTTGATTTCAAGAATCTCATCTTTAACACTGCTATTTGTATTGATGACAACTGTGAATTGGCGAGTTTGTCCAACAGATAAAAGTCGTTCAGACTGTCCCAGTTTGATAATAATTGAATACTGCTCAATAAGCGGATCATCTTTATCCTCTATTTTAAAAATCAAAGTCTGAGGGCCTGTAACTTTTCCCATATCAAGAATACTATCAGAATATGATGGAATAATTGTTGCGGGACTATTTACAGGCACGACATGAACTAACGGCTCCAAAATGTCGATATTATTAAGAGAATCAGTAATACTTATTGTAAGCCGGAAAATTCCAGTATCCGATGGAATCCACTGTAGAGTCGCACAATCTTTATTTATAATATCCGGGATAATTATCGGGGTATATAATCCAGATGAGGACACATTATAAGTAAATGGTGGTTTTCCAGTACCACTCCTGGGCCTCAACAAAAGCGAAAAGGTATCACCTGTTTCAATAAAAGAAGGAAAATCACTCAAGGAATTGTTGAATCTTACCCTGTTCAGCGGATCAACATCGATATGAATTATTCCACTTTCAACAGAGTTTTTCCCATCGAACGTAACGACTTTGCATCTGTAATTTGCAGCTTCACCCAGACTGACAATGTATTGTGTATCAGCCAGGCCACTCACTGCAGCAACAAATTCATTTGAACCGGGGGCAAGATATAGTGAATAACTCACTTTATTAAATGTATCTGGATCTGCAGAACCGGACCAGCTGAACCTGAATTCATCAGTATTGACTATCTGCCCATCTGAAGGGTTAGTAATGACAGGTATTGTTGGCGCAGTGCCATAATAAAGGACTCTTTTTTCAAGGTAAGTTCTATTCTGATCAGAAATGGAAACACATAATGTGTCATATCCAGTTTGTTTCTCCATAGCATCCAGAAAAACAACTGTACGATTCATGTTCAGATTCTTGTATTGCGCAATTGAACAGTGCTTGATTAAAACAGTCTGATTCCCTTCCAAAACAGAATCAGGATCAGATATGAATATCATCAGGTTTGCACTTAAAGATGGATCAGATAAATTGTATGTAGTTTCATTTGTCTTCTTTCCACTGTAGCTTAATAGTATAGATAGAGGTTTTTTATTAGCCAGTACTCTGATCTGAGTATGCAGTGTTGCGTTGCTGTCATTAAGAATATCGGTTGCAGTTATAATTATCCTATGAATACCAGTATCATTTGCAGCAGGAGTCCATTGAAGCCTGCCATCAACTATTTGAATAACTGAGCTTTGCGGAAAAAGATGAACATCATATCTTATTTGTTTATTATCAAGAACAGGAATAGTCTTTAGCAAAATATCCAGTTTCTGGCTGTCAGCAATCAACTCTGAAGGGAAATCAATCTGACTGTTATCAAATTTAAGAGATTGGTAAACTCTTTGTGAATTCAGTACAACCACATCCAGAGTACAAATCATTTCATTCCAGTAATGGTCTTTATAATTTATAAGAATACTGGTGATCACAGTATCTGTTATTTCAGGTACCCAGGAAAAATTACCTGATGTTGAATCAATGAGAAAAGATGGTGGTCCTTTAATCACGCTATAAAATATTTTATCTCCATCCTTGTCAACTGCATTGATGACACCGGAATATTTTTTACCGACTTCAACCTTAATCGACTGTGGATAATACTTAATTTCAGGGCGGTAGTTGAGTCTCAAGTTAAACAGCATACTGGTGTCATAGCCTGCCGAATCAGTTATTTTTACCTTGAAACTATCACCTTCAAAAGATGGTATCAACGCCTTTTCCCAGATGAAGCTAACTGAATCCGATTTGTGAATGGTGTCGTTATCAACAGTTACAGAACTGATTCCGTCGCCCTCATCAAAGGCGATAATCCGCAGTGGTACAGGCGATTTACCGACTATTATGTATTCATCCCATTCTGTTAACGGTAACCCGTCCACTGAAAGTTCAACCATATTAGGTTTTTTGGTATCAGGACTGGACGGATCAAAAATTACCTGAAATCCTGAATCAACCAGAACATCTCCATGTTTATTTTTTAAACTGAGCTTTATACTGCAGTTATTCTTATCACCTTTCATGGATACGTTAAAATTCCATTTACCCGAAATATTATCCTTAAAATCCCAGGTATCATATAAAACGTTATCCACCGACAAACTTAAAATCTTGGATTGCGAGTTCAAAAAGTTTACTACTTCGCCACTCAAATAGAACTGCCTCCTTTTCAATGTAAAAGAGGTAGGATAAGTGACCTTTAGATAAACTTTATCAGAAGAGATACCTGAAGAATCATAAACAAGCCAGTATTTTTTATTGGAAAGGTTTTTTGCAGCATCCGATGCACTGACAACTAACAGCATGGGAGACTTAAGTGCATTTACCCCCTTGATCGACCAGACAAACACCCTGTAGCTATTGTATTCTAAAGTAGTACATGGTGGTTCATTGTTAGTTGTTGCACTTACAAATCCACCATCATCTTCCACTTTTACACTGAAATAATAAATTGAGTCATAAGCAGTTAATGTATCCTTTTTGGTATCATTGTTACAGGTTATAACAGGTCCGGTTTTATCATTTACAATGCAATTGAATTTTACTGTCGGCGAGAAATATATTCCCTTTCTGTCTGATACCGAAAAGTAAGCTTCGGGCCCGGAAGTTCCTCTTATTTTAAAAGTCGCAGAAGAGCTGTGATTAAGTAATACTTCACCATCAGAAAACCTCCAGATATAATTAACCTCCCCATCAAGCACTCCCTTGGCATTAAGATGAATTGAATCACCCACATTTGCCAGAATTGCCGGTTGAACTAAGGGGTTCACAGCATAAATGAGCATTTTCTGATCGATTATTTCACCGTTATCTCTCTGGAAAACAAGTTTAATCTGGTGCATACCTGTATCATAAAAGGAAATATTGCATTTAAAAGAATCTATTTTGTTAAAATCTATACAGACTTTTTCAAAAAAACGATTCTCCTCAACATAAAGTGAACATTTTTCAAGTAAATTCCTTACCTGAAATTTTACAGTCAATGATCTGGTTTCAAAGATCTGTAGTGTATCACCATCATGCAAACTTGAGTAGAAAACAGCTTTTGCGTTAGTTTGATCATTAAATGGATTGTTGATTGAACAATAAAATGTATTGAGTATGGCAGATGAAAAAATCACCTGCAGAATAATTTTCAGGGTGATCAATAAAAAACGGTTAATATTGATACTCATAAACATTTATGGTCTGACAACCTTTACAACAGTACTGTTCAGGCGCTGATTTTCATAACAAAACCGGATCCAGTCAGCGTTTATTTTCTTATGTAATATTCTTGGCTCATCGATATGCCCTATAAAATTATTAGTACCAACATCAGATCCTAATATTGCTATTCGTGGTGCACATAAACCTATATTATTATTATTAATTCCAGCAAAAATTACAGATGTATCCTTGACCCCATCAATATAAATGGTTAACTCATCGGATGAGAAATCAGCTGAACAGTAAAGATAATGCCATTTTCCATCTCCAATATATTCACTGCTACGGAGCTCTTTTTTAATGGCTAATTCAGGCCGTGTAGCAAGCCTCACATACCCGGTACCCGACACACTGACCTTAAATCTGGAATCATTACCAATGGCATCATTTGACAGGGACAAAATAACTCCATCACCACTGAATTTGCTGAAATTCACCCATGTTTCAAAGGAGATAATAGAATCATTTGACCCCAGTTTACAATAGCCGTCCAGTAATTCAATATTGTCCACTGGTAAATAAGACACTCCCTCAAATCCCTGCCCTCTTCCTATAAAACCGTCGGCATCTCCATCGGAGTTGTCGTCTCCGGAAATATTATTTATAGTTGCATCAAGGAACTCGTCTTTAAAATCATCATAGTTTTGAAGATGCCATACCCCCTCAAACCCTTTTGCTGTATCAAAAACAATGTACCCGTTTGAAGATGATCCTGTATTACCACCTATTTGCATAGTAATAGACTGTGCACTGTCCTGGGCCTTAATGGTATCCATCAATACCCAGATAGCAACACTATCAGTGTTCTCCCAGAAATCGATCTCAAAGGGCAGAGTATCAGAGAGGTTTTTACCTTTACGGAAATTAGCAGTCTTCTGGGAAACCGGAAAATCAACCATTTTTTTATCAAGCCTCACCAGCAATGGAATGTCGCATAGATTGCCATTCAGACCAGTACCGAACGTGTTGATTTTGATTATGTAAGTATTTACATATACTACCCATACCCGGGTTTCAGAAGAGAACCTTCCATCATGGGCAACAACTTTCCAATAATAAATACCAGGACCCACCGGACTATTAAAGATATAACTGTTATTGCGCAGTCCTGAAGCAATCAGAATGGGATCGGGATTATTTCCAAAGTATAAATCATATTTCAATGAATCATTATCGATATCTGTAAAATACCATTTCAAGGTATCCAGTTGCAGTGCTTTAAATGAACCAGGTTCAGGGGAATTGGACGAATCGACAGTTGGTGCAGTCCCATAATAAAACAAATATTTATAAGTCTGGATATCACTACCTGCTTTTAAATAAACATTCATGGTATCCCGACTGCAAACAGCTTTTTCCGGGTTGATTATAACCGTGATTTTGTCACTTGCCGTATTTTTTACTACACATTCTGAATGAGAGAATCCAATTTTTACTGAATCCGGAACTCTGCCGGTATTAAAAACGAAAGTATCAGAAGAGCAGACATGGCTCAAATTGAATTCTTCGTAATTACCAATCCTGGTAGTTATCCTGCCTGCAACAGGCACAGCAGTACACTGAAGATGTTTTCCAATAAATATGTGAATCATCTGCTTGAGTGTATCACTATTTCCTGCTTCATCTGTAACCGTAGCTATTAACTGCTGCCAGCCACTATCTTTATCTTGAGGTAAAAAGATCAGCTTACCATTGATTACAGGCAGATAACGCTGTCTATCTGAACCAAACCAGCAACGATAAGCCGAATCAGGTACGATTCTGTTTTTAACTGGTAAATTGATTTTAATTGTATCGACCCGAGCCTCATATTCTGTTTTTATTTTTATTGCAGTGCTGTCAAATCTTACATGTGATGGATTTGTCAGCTTAAAGATTTTTGTATTACTTTCAATTCTGTTTCTGCTATCATAAGCTACAACCTTCCAGCCGTACAATCCGGATTGGGTGATCTTATGTTTACAAAAACCGGTATCAGTAATGATTTTCTTATTCATCACCGGGAACAATCCATAATAAAGTTCCCAGCTCAGATTTGGGTATTTCGACGATTGCCAGGAAAAAGCTACAATGCTATCGTTAATTTCGGCGCTGTCTTGGGGCAGGTATTGAGCAATCTGATCCATAATAACACCATAGAAAACCGAAAGGGTGCAACACACCTCTGTTGCAGCATCATTAACTCTGACAATTACTGTATCATATCCAGATATTGAATCAGGTGAATTGATGGCTAATGAAAAAGTATCATTGTAAACATTGATCGGACCGGATGAAACCACACCTTTTTGCTGGACATATGCCAGACACTTTTTACCTTCTTTCCAATGCGGATCAATAATCCTGAACATCAATTCCACTGGCTGTCTTAAATCAATGACACCGTCCTGGTAATACTTTGGCGTCCCGATCATCTTGAGTTCATTTTTATCTTCCTGAACGATTTTGATTATCGGATAAATTGTATCTGCTGTTAATAATGAATCCTGTACAATTATCATGCATGGCAATTCACCTAAATCTGATGAATCAAAGCAACATAGTGTGACTGAACAATTCTGATCACTTACCGGAAATTCACGGCGATTGTGAAGTCTAATGGCTTTAATTGAAAAAGGCTGCTTTCCTGTTGAAGAGTCGATAACCAGAGGGCAGACAACATTATTTCCATACAAGACGACTTCCGGCAGACTTTTCTCTGTACTGATAAATCTGACAGGTTTTGGAACCTGATTCTTCTCCATTACCAGAATATCGAATGTGAATATCAGGCTTTTTCCATATCCATCATCAGCTTCGATGGAGAAATTCCTCACTCCCTTTTCCAGCAAATCCGCAGTATATTGAATAATACCTTCTGAGTTGATAGTCATTTTCTTTGAATTACGTATGCTTAAATTCAAAAAATCATGATCATCATCGCGCACATTAATAGTATCCCGATAAGTATCTCCAACAACCAGCAGTCTTGGCGGTTTAGGCCATTTCAGTACTCTTGGTTTACGATTATAAAAAAGGACAAATTTTCTTTTACTGCTATTATTTTTTTTATCAACCACCTTAATCTGAAATGTATCGCCATCAGTATGATGCCTGATTGTATCTTTAAATGTCCATAAATACTTTTCTGAATCTATTGTTTGAACTCTTCCATTAATCAGTAAGGTATCGATGCCACTGGCCTCATCAAAAGCAATTATGCTGATCTTAACAATACTATCGGGTATTTCATATTTTTCATTTTTAATGATTTCACCATCAGCTCGAATTTCTAATATGACTGGTTTCACAGTATCTGAACCAGTTGTATCAAAAATTATAACTCTGCAGATAGAATCCAGCACTTTTTCACCGGATATCGCCTTAATACGAACCATATTGGGACCAGGTTTTAAAGACGCTGTTCCGATCCAATTACTATCATGTTCTACAACAGTATCCCTGGTAATGCTTTCGATAACAACCTTTACGTCTTTATATAGTTCAGTGTAAGAGTCCAGTTTAACAAAAATATCCTTGTTTCTTGTGGAAACCCGGCTTGAATCACCAGAAGGGGAAAGCAGATAAATCCGTATCCCGGCATTATTACTTACCTTTGAATCATACTGCAGATAATACCTGGCAGTTGCGACATTTCTATATATATAATTATCAGTAGCATATAAAGACAGAATCAACGGCTGAGCCAGTGTATCGATTCCATGGAAAATTTTGGTGTATATATTATTCTGAATTTTGTCAAATCGCTCTCCGTTAATAGAAGCAGAATCGATTCTATCCCCACCCTTATCCTTTATTGCTACAGTGAAATAAAAATTTTTTTCTGATGTTTTTATAGTATCACCTTTGACGGTGTAAGTAATTGGCATTAGAGCTATTTCAGGAGCCTGAAGATCTGTAAATTTAAAGCTGAATTCTACAGCAGGTGATGATATTGAATTGTCCAATACCCGCAAAAGGCCAATTCCATTGTTCTCTGCATCTCTTACCACAACCGATGTACAACAAGAAGTGCTTTTATAAATGTTACCACCAATGTTCCACTCGTAAATGACATCTTTTTTTACAGGATTGGTAGACAATTTTACTGTATCACCGAGATTGACAACAATTGTCTTCTGCTCAAGTGGTGATTTTAAATAGCACTTCAGGTTCATCCTGACTTCATCGCCATTACTCCTATATGTCAAAAGTTCAATAGCCTGCATGCCAGTATCAAAAAATGTAAAGTACACAGGGTGATTTCCACCGGAAACCGATATAGCAGCAGATGGAATACACCACTTTCCATGTTCAAATTCTTCATTAGAGGGGGTTTTAATAACGATGGAATCAATCAGATCGGGAACCTTAACAGCAATTATCAGACTTTCTCTGGAAAAAATCTCAATTGTATCAAGATCTTCAAACGACCGGTCGATAATACATATCTGAGCATTTTTATACTCTGTATATGGGTTGGTATCAGTTGTACAGAGCAAAAAGGCTGTACAGAGATTTAACATCAGAAGGCTTCTTAATATAAACACACATTTTCTTCTCATGATCATAATTCAACCATTCTGCAGTCCACTTAGGTAAGCCAGTACCGTTAAAATGTAAACGACCAGGTAAACAAGAATACGCCAATTGCAGAAACCAGAAAACTTGAAGCAGTCCAGGCAGTGTTTCTATTCACCTCTGAATGCGCTTTTGACCATGCCTTATCACCATCAACTCTCCCTAAATCCTTATTAATCACATCGAATCTTTTTATCGAACTTTTCAATTCTGTGGCTGCAAACGTTCCAGAAACTGCTCCTATAACACACAGTCCCAAACCGCTGTAGCGAAAAATATTTCTCTTACGAGCCTGCGGATCCTGCAGGATTTTTGCTGGAATACCATCTACCACAGCATCTTTTAAACTCAGACTGTAAGAATAAGGCTCAGATTCCACCACTTCTTTATCCACGCCTTCTATATTCAGATTATTGCGCCCATTTTCAAAGAAAAAGCCTTTGAATATTCGAATGAATCTGGTTTCAGAAATAATACCTTTAACTGAATATTGTACTTTGATATGCTGCAGGTCCGAACCCAATCCGTCTTTATGTATATAAATTCCATTCCAATCAAAAGGAGTGGGATTGAGTGTACTGGAGGGATTTGCCATGCGATCATTTTCTGAGGTAAACAGAACCGGTTTACTTTCAGTTCCATTGACTATTAAAATTCCCTGAACATGAACACCGGTAAAATTTTTGAACAAAAATACAGTACCCGGTTCAATACGGACAATTTTTCCTGCTGGGATAAAAATATCTGAGATAACCAGATATGGAGATTTATCTGCTGTAACCAGCTTTGGCAGATCACCAGCAAGCTCTGTATAAGCAGCATTCAGGCTACAACAGAGCATAAAAGGAATCAATAACAAAGAGATTCTCACAATTGTCCTTTACTTGAGTTCATCTTCTGAGTAATACGTTGCATTTGCAGACCAGCCTCTTTAAAATAAGGGTGATCTTTTGAAGTTTGCAGTTCAGCTTTTAATTCATACCAGCTTTCCAATGCACTGTTTTTAAATTCCACTGATGGTTTTGCATCAAACTCCAGACTTTTACATCGAGCAGTCAAATACAACCTTTCCAATCTGATCAAATTATTCTCCACAAAAGCTGCAGGTCTCTGGGAAGCAAACTGAAGATAGTGCAGTGCTTTGTTTGCATTTTCATCATCCACAAAACATCTAGCTTTTTCAATATAAAATTCAGCATCATCCAGTTCCTGGCACATCAGTAACTGTTTGAGCTCTGAGTTGAGTTGAAGTTTTTTGAGTGCTCTGATCTTATAAATTATTACTTTACTGGTTGCCCTTTGTTCAGGATTCAGTGCATTAAATATTTCTTAAGATGATTCATAATGGTGGTTTTTAACTTCCTGCACAAAAATAACTGACAGATCACTGGTTCCATAGGTAGCGCATAATTGCTCAATCATAGTTGGTTGAGTATTCACTTTTTTAGTTATCATCAGCTCAGAATTTTGTTCAGTTTTCAGCTTTCCTTTAGAGACTTTGCTTACTTTTTCTATACCGTTTATATTCACTGGTTTTGAGATGCTATCGGTAATTGATATCTTCGCAGTATCTGCTTCTGGGGTGTATTTTTCAACATTTGTCAGAAGAGGTTTCATCTTCAGTCCAATCCCGATTGCCGATACTGTCAATCCGGTCAAAAGTATCTTAATCAATAAACCTGAAGGTATTACATATCTGGTGGACAGGACTTTTTTTGAAACATCAATAGCACCAATAAACTGTTTTAATACCTGTTCTGGCGAAAGAGAGGTGAGGCTCTTATGGATCAGGGATATTTCTGCTAAAAACGAAGAAGCATCTTTAATGCGTTTATCGCGATCCTTCATCATGCATCTGTGCACCAGATTACGCAGCCGCGCAGGTATTTTCAAATCATAACAATTAAGAGATTTAAAATCGTTTTTTAACCTGGAAAGCATCAGCTGAGCAGCATTTTTTTCGGAAAAAGCCTTCTGCCCAGTAATCATTTCATAAAAAACCGCTCCCAAAGAATATATATCAGTACGAATATCAGGTTCTTTGCCTTCAAGTTGTTCGGGTGAAAGATACTGCATTGTACCAAGAATTGAACCATCAGTAGTGTGAATGGAAGTATCGGTAGGTCTTGCAATTCCAAAATCCATCAGCTTAAGAATACCACGGTTAGAAATCATAATATTTGAGGGCTTTATGTCCCTATGAATTACCCCGTGGTAAGTTTTACCATAAATTACATATTCCTGGTTGTGAGCATAACGTAAAGCTCTGCCAATCATTATTCCAATAGCAGTGCAAACTTCTATTGGAAAAGCACCGCGCTCCAGGATAAGAGCCTCTATGGTCTTGCCATCGATACGCTCCATCTCGATATAAGGGAGCTCATTCCACATTCCAACCACATGAATTTCAACGATATTGGCATGGTGCAATTTGGCAGTTATTTTAATCTCAGTGTCAAATCTCTGTTTTGTTTCTTCGTTGCAGTTGGGGTGCAATAGCTTAACAGCTCTGCTTAATTCAAGTTTGGGATTCCAGATCTCATAAACATTAGCCATTCCTCCTACACCTAAAAGACCTGTAATAACTCCGGAACCCAATGGTTCATTCTGAGAGCCATCAGGCAGAATGACTCGATTACGAACGCATTTCAATGGAGTTATCACTTGAGATAGGTTGGTATTTTGTCTGGATGGCTCATTTGATAGCATAAAGGAAACTCTGAAAAATGAGGATCATCAATCAAAACTGCCACAATAATATATATTTACTATATTAATATATTAAAATTTTAATAGTATAATTTACTAAATTGTTCAATATATTACATGCAACAATATGCTAATAATGCTATAACAGTTAAATATACGAGGTAATTCATGGCAAAAATTATTAATGAAA
Source organism: Chitinispirillaceae bacterium (assembly GCA_036260705.1). Taxonomy (GTDB): domain Bacteria; phylum Fibrobacterota; class Chitinivibrionia; order Chitinivibrionales; family Chitinispirillaceae; genus JAAYPC01. The sequence goes on from DATAMG010000064.1 coordinate 11,818, forward strand.
TCTCCAGAACTTTCTCAGAATACCTGCTTATCCCTCGACTCACCAAACGGGAACACATTACAGAAAATGTCAGCCTGAAAACCCCTCTGGCCCGTTTCTCAGGTAACGAGTCCCGTTTTTGTCTAAACATCCCCTTCGTCTCAGCCAGTATGCAATCGGTATCCGGCCCGGATATGGCTATAGCACTGGCAAGGCAAGGTGGATGCGCATTCATCTATTGTTCCCAATCAATTGAATCACAAGTTTCAATGGTTTCCAAAGTCAAAACTCATAAAGCTGGTTTCGTTCCTTCAGATTCTAACCTCAGGGCAGATAGTACCCTTTCGGATGCAATCAAACTAAGGAAAAAAACCGGTCACTCAACAATGCCTATTACCGATGATGGAACTGGAAATGGAATTTTTCTGGGTATAATTACAGATAAAGATTTTTGGGAATACGAAGATGATCTCAATGCCCCACTTTCATCTTTCATGACTCCTAAAAGTCATGTAGTCTACGGTACAGTAGGAATTAGTTTACATGAAGCGAATTCGCTTCTGAGAAAACATAAAAAAGAGTGTCTTCCCATCCTGGATAGTGATGGTAGACTGCATAGTCTGGTATTTAAAAAGGATTATTTTGATCATATGAATAATCCAAATGAATTGCTTGATAACCAAAAAAGACTGGCAGTTGGAGCCGCAGTCAACACCCATGACTACAAGGAGCGAGTTCCTCGACTGATAGAAGCCGGAGCGGACGTTTTGTGTTTTGACTCTTCAGATGGCTTTTCCGAATTTCAAAAAGATGCGATTCTGTGGACTAGAAGCCGCTATGGTGATCAAGTAGTGATAGGTGCTGGTAATGTTGTTGATGCTGACGCATTCAGATACCTTGCAGAACAGGCTCAGGCAGATTTTATTAAAGTAGGAATCGGTGGCGGTTCAATTTGCATTACCCGCGAGCAGAAAGGAATCGGACGAGGGCAAGCATCTGCTCTGATTGCAGTTGCTGCCGAAAGAGATCGTTACTATGCCGAAACTGGCATTTATGTACCAGTATGCTCAGATGGTGGCCTTTCCAATGACACTCAGATAATTATTGCTTTAGCAATGGGAGCAGATTTTGTTATGATGGGCAGATATTTTGCTATGACTTCCGAAAGCCCTACTCCAAAAGTATCGATTGGTGGTCGGATTTATAAACCTTACTGGGGTGAGGGCTCTAATCGAGCCAGGAATTGGCAAAGGTATAATCAAAACAGTACTGGTGAATCCGGTCTTAAGTTTGAAGAAGGTGTTGATGCCTATGTACCAGTTGTGGGTTCTGTAAAGGAAGTGCTGGATGTCACCATCGCAAAAATAAGGTCAACTATGTGCAATATGGGTTCTCTTACCCTTAAACAGTTCTCTGAAAACGCAGTCCTAACCCGAATCTCAGAGCAATCTTTTATCGAAGGTGGTACATCAAACGTGCTTTCTTTGGATAAAGATTTGCCTCGTGAAGTCTGAAAAAACGATTATCAGCAGGTAGCAAAAGTCAGCTACCTGCAATATTTTTTTTTATCTCTCGTATATACAGGTACTCAGACACTCCATAATATCGCCTTATTGTTTTTTTCTGGAGGAGTATTTTGAAGAATCTTTTCCCCAGACGCCCGATCGCAGTTTCACTTCTGGTAATACTTATTGCTGGTGCCCTGGTTATTCATTCTCATAACCGATCAGCAAGTTTAGAGCATCCCAAGCCTGGCTCAATCACCTTTGGCCTTATAAAAGACCCTGCACAAATTAAATCTTCTGCAAAATTCGAATCGTTTAAAACCCTTTTTGCAGATATTGCAGAAAATGTTGTTCCAACAGTGGTTCAGGTAATTCCGACAAAGATAGATACTGTAATCTTTTCCAATAACCCATTCTATCAGTTTTTTGGTGATCCCTTTGGCTTTAATGAATTTTTCGGGCAATCCAGGCAACACCAACTCCGCCCACCTGTAGAAAAACGTCAGTATAAACAGCAGGGATTGGGATCCGGGGTTGTTGTTAGCAAAGAAGGATATATCCTTACCAATTACCATGTCGTGGCAGGTGCCGATGAAATTGAGGTAAAAACTTCTGATAATCGCTCGTTTCAGGCAGATATAGTTGGTGTAGATTCATTATCCGATGTTGCAGTCATTAAAATCAAAGACAAAGTCGATAGTCTTCCAGTAGCATACCTGGGAGACTCAGAAAAGTTGCGTCCTGGCGACTGGGCCATAGCCATCGGTAATCCATTCAGTTTTGCTTCATCTGTCACATTGGGAATAGTCAGTGCAATAGGCCGTACAGCAAACAGTAATTCCAATACTTTTCAGAATTTTATTCAGACTGATGCCGCAATAAATCCGGGTAATTCCGGCGGAGCTCTTGTAAACGTAAATGGTGAACTGGTCGGTATCAACACCATGATCTACACTCAATCCGGTGGTTATATGGGCATTGGATTCGCCATACCCATTAATATGGCCAGACAAATAATGGAAGATCTGATTTATGAAGGTAAAGTAAACAGAGGATGGCTGGGGATCTCCATTCAGGATATAGATCCGGCATCCAGAGAAGCCTTTAACCTCAAAACCGATCTGAAAGGTGTCCTGGTTGGAGATGTTTTTAAAGGACAAGCTGCAGATCAAGCAGGATTTAAACGTGGCGACATCATCATTTCTGTAAACAACAAAGCGATCCAGAACTGCAACCAGCTAAGAATTATCATAGCAGCAATTCACCCGGGTGAAAAAGTCCCCATAGAAATCATTCGTAAACAAAAGAAAATTATTTTGAATGTCAGAATCAGTGGCAGGGATCAACAAGCCAAATCAGAGCAGAAGCAGGGCAGCACAGAGCCTGAAAATAAAAATGAAAACATATGTACAAAATTGGGTATCAAAGCTGCCAACATCACCTCTGAAATCAGAGATGCCTTGAATGTCAGCCCAACCGCAAAGGGAGTAATAATTATCGATATCAATCCAGATTCCCAGGCAGCAGAAGAGGGAATTATGCCAAATGATATCATACTCGAGATCAACAGGAAGCCGGTTTTATCTACTAAAGATTTTAACCACTTACTTAATAAAATCAAACCCGGCCATTCTGTGTTGTTTCTTCTTCAAAGAGATAATAATACCTTCTATAAAGCTTTTAAAATTCCTTAAAGCAGTCCTTCTATTCCTAATATTGTTCTCTTTTGGCAAATATGCTTGACTCCAATTATTATAGAACGTAATTTAGTCTAATTATCAGGTACATAAGTTATTTTCTCAATCGAAACATCAGCTCAGAAAAAAACCTAAAGAGTATAATTATAACCAGGAGGTTCTTATGCAGAAATGGGTATTTCATTTAATCAGTTTAACCGCTATAATGGTTATAACTGGTTGTGGAGGTGTAAGCCAAAAATCACTAGATGTCGCTAAAAAACGAATTGATGACCTTAAAACTCAGGGTATACCCGACAGTATGCTTTCTATGGCTAAAGTCTATCTGGCCCAGGCTGTATACAGCAAAGATAAAGGCAAAACTCCAGATGCTCAGAAAGCTGCTGCGGAAATGGAAAAACAACTTTCTGAGGTGGAAAATTATTATAAAAACAGTGTCAGCAACCTCCTTCCATCCATCGAATCTTTAAAAAGACAGATCAAAGCAGCCAGAGAAGAGTTCAGTGCTCTTCAGGGTAAAAAAATCGATAGTATGTTAGCTGTTGTTGACTCATTCGTGGGGATAAAATGGTATCTCCAGGCTAATACTACCGCCCAGGAAATAATAAGCCGAATCCCTCAATTCAGAGATGATCAGAAAAAAGCAAATGAAATAATCAAAAAAATCCCGGGAGAATGGGTTTGCACCAATCATATCAAAGGAACCGAAAACAAGGAAATTAATGCCTTAGAAAAGAAAATTTTCTCCTTTGACAAAAAAGGTTCAGTAAAATTGGTTGAAAACAAAAAAGGACGCAGCGGCCCATATCTTAAAGAGGACTATGAATACAGATCTGTTGGAACATGGGATGTCCTGGGGGACACTATTTACCTGTTCATAAATCGGTTTACCGCAGTCCGGCAGAATTTCGAAAGAATGTTTAAAGAAGGCAAAAAGATAACCTGGCAAAAAGAAAACCATGCTCCATACGATTCTACAATCACAGATGGAAGTCAGGACAGAAACATCATTTATGCTGATCTGCTCAGTGATTTTGAACAGACCAGAAGATATTAATCTTTTTACCAAATTTTAAAAAAAGGTATTGGAGAAAACTCCAATACCTTTTTTTTTATAAAAGCGATCTTGCGGGCGCACAATAAAAAAGGCAACACAAACAAATTGTGCTGCCTTAATATTTACCAGTCTTGTAAATTTTTAATCAAACAGGCAATACATCAACCCGTTTTTTATTTCCAGTAAATCGTGAAAATCTTATAATGCCGTCTATTTTAGCAAACAGTGTATCATCGGAGCCCTTTCCAACATTTACCCCAGGATGAACGACTGTGCCTTTCTGACGAACAATAATGCTGCCCGCACTAACCTTTTCACCACCAAACCTTTTTACACCAAGCATTTTCGGATTACTGTCGCGTCCATTACGGCTGCTTCCAACACCCTTCTTATGTGCCATTTTTTAATCTCCCTGCAATCAGATGTTGATCGAAACGATCTCGATTTTTGTGTACTGTTGACGGTGACCATTTTTACGACGGTAATCTTTACGACGTTTCTTTTTAATCACCAGCACTTTGTTAGCTTTTGCATGTTCAAGAACTTTTGCAGTTACAGTTACGCCCTCCACTACAGGTGTTCCGATTTTAATGTTATCACCATCGGCTGCCAGCAGAACTTTATCTATGGTAATTTCTGAACCCTGTTCAGCGTCCATAAGAGGAACACGTAATTTTGCCCCTGGCGTCGCTTTTAACTGCACACCACCTTGCTCAATAATCGAATACATGAATAACTCCTGTTTATTTTACTGGTCGGTTTAACCTGTTCTGGCGCAAGTTTTACTTGCAGTCCCTTACTGACCAGAAATCCCCGGTCCAGGGAAAAGATTTTTAAATATATATAATCACAGCGAAGTAATCAAGTATCCTTTGAAAGTGAATTGAAGGCTGGTGTAAAATTATATTCGTCCTGATCCAGCTGCTCATCTTCAACAATTCTCAACGCACAATTATGCTCTTTTTCCATCATCTTTTTAATTTGTTCATTATCTTTGATTAAATAAGCAGCCACTGCAGGATGCACTGCCAGAGTGATTTCCTGTGCATTGAATGTAGAGCGGCGTAAATCTCTATCTATTCGAGCAGTAACAGTTTCCGCAGAAAAGACCCATCCCAAACCGCCACAGGCATGGCAAACATCAGTAAAAAATTCCTGAAGTTCAGGGCGAACTCTTTTTCTGGTAATCTCCATTAAACCGAATTTGGAAAGTCCGGTGAAAGAAGTTGCGGTGGGGTCTGCTTCAAGTCCCTGTCGCATTGTGTTCTCAATTTTCTTACGATTTTCAGGATTTTGCATATCGATAAAATCCACAACAATTAAACCACCAATATCCCGCAGACGCAGTTGACGACAAATCTCACCGGCTGCATCAAGATTGGTCTTAAAAATTGTATCTTCCAGATTGGATTTTCCGACATTACGACCGGTGTTGACATCAATAGCAACCAGCGCCTCGGTTTTATCTATTAGAATGTAACCTCCGCTGCGCAACCAGACTTTTCTTTTCAGGAGGCGTTCCAGATCTTTTTCTATATTAAACCTATCAAAAAGCGGCTGTTTTTCTTTATAACGGATAACCCGGTTTCGTAAATCAGGGTGAAGAGCTTTGAGATATTCCTGAATCTCCTGATAGTCGTCATCCTGATCAGCGTACACCTCAGTCACCTCTTCGGAAAACAGATCACGGATAACACGGGTGGTAATACCTAATTCCCGATGCACCAGCTTAGGTCCATTGCCAGAGAGTGCTTGACTCTGGGTATTACGCCAGGAGTCAAGAAGAAGATGGATCTCCTTAACAAATTCAGTTTCGGAAACTTTCAGGCCTATTGTACGCACAATAAAACCCACACCTGGCGGCTTTATCTGGGAAATCAACTTTTTTAATCTCGCTCTTTTTTTCACATCTGATGTTTTTTTAGAAACACCAATAAAATCTGTATCAGGTACAAGTACCAAAAACCTTCCAGCCAGACTTATTTGTGTGGTAACTTTTGCACCCTTGGTGCTAATGGGCTCTTTTGCCACCTGTACCAGGATTTCCTGACCAATATCCAGAACTTTTTCGATTGGAATTTTGGGAATACGTTTTCTTTTAGAAGCATCCTGCTGCCCCATATATCGTTCAATTAAAGAATCATCTACATCAAGAAGTAATGATGGATCCACATCTGATGCATGAAGAAATGCACATTTCTCCAGCCCAATATCCACAAATGCTGCCTGTATACCAGGCAAAATAGAAGTGACTTTTCCTCTATAGATATTACCTACCAGCCTCAGATGGTCTGGCCGTTCCAGCACAAGTTCAACCACTTTGTCTTGTTCAAGCAAAGCAGCCCTTTTTTCGGTTGAAGTTGCGTTAAAAAGTATTTTTTTCTGCATACGTTTCTCTTAATTAAATTGGATACTTGCAATCAATGCCAATTTACGGGTTTTGGTTTCACGTTCATCCTTTTTAACCTTACCCTGGGTATACTCAAAATTCCCGGTAATGTTATCGGTGAATATATATGATAAATAAGGCTTAATTGAATAAGAAACTTCATTTCGTTTGCTTGTCCCGTCATTGGTCAACTCCTTCATAACATCTCTGGAACCGGTAAGCCCCATTGTGGTTTTTCCTCTAACAGGAATTTTCCATCGTAACAGATTAATTTCAGATAAACGGCTGTTTCGTTCTATTCTATAACTAATGTCCAGTTCATGCCCTCCGGAACTGATCTGACTGGTTACATGTTGCTTGTCCCAGGACTTACTGCGGGATATTTTACTTCGATAGGAAAAATTTATGGGCCATCTTTTCACCACACCCTGAATACCTATCAGAGGTGACAAGCCAAACTCTCTGGTAGTATCAGGTTGTATAGCATTTTTACTTCGATAGGATTTTTTGAAATTAAAACTGGAATTAATATCAAGGCTTTGAAGAAGATCTTTTATAATAGGTGCTTTAATTAGCGCGGAAGTACGGAGGCCAAGCGCAAAGTCAGGAAAAGTGATGGTTGTATCATAATAGGTGGTATCTGGTATTACATTAAAAGACCTGCTCCAACTTAAACTGACAGGACTGATCGAAAGCTGAAATGGTATTGATAGAGAGAGTCCGCTGGAAATTGAATATTTTTGATCCGTGCTTCTTTTGTCTTCACGATATAAATCACCATTGTCATTTTTTAGCTTGCGATATCTCATTCCACCCAGGAAATCATCATTCATGTCACCGCTTAAAAAAGACCTGAAGTTTTTACCTTTCATACCAAGCTGATATTTAAGGAGATCAAGACCAGAACCAATGATATTCTTGTCCATATAATTATTAATCAGCTCCTGGTTTGCAGTATAATTAAATGAGACGGAAGTGAGTTTCACAGCATTAAAGAAGGAATCGATACCCGCAAAAAATTTAGCCAGTCTGGTTTTTGATGTAGCATCGACAAGATTTTTTAATGCCACATCAAAATTCAAATTAGCATCAAAAGACAATGCATTATTTACACTTGCACTAATATATCCTGTACTGTCATATCTATAGTTAACTATATTACCCTGGTAGCTTGATGAATAATCTGCAGTAGTGGAAAGCCAATCGAAAATTTTGGGTTCAACATTTACTTTTGCACTCTGAGTGCGATATTTTTCTCCTTCCAGAATCAAATATTGTCTGGCAAATACGGAGTTTCTCTTATAAAGCCTGAAAATATTATCCAACATCTCACGGGCACTTTCATCTGCATATTTCTGAAGGTCCCTCGATATATTCAAAGTATAGTTGAAATCTAAGAGAGGAGAAATAGGAGCATATTGGAAATTCACCCCATGTTTAACATCAAAATTGTATCTGGTACTGTGTGTATTTCGTTTTGTATCAGAATTAGATGAAGTCCCCTGATTTGCATCGATCAAATCGATCTGGAAATTTTCAGGTAATAAAGAGAACTGATATTCCCTGAGTTTAGAGGGACCTTTAGATTCAAAAGGACGCCAGGATGTCCAGGATGGCGGATCATCAGGGGTAAGATCGTATTTGAGATTGCCGGAATACGTTTGGGACTCAGTAGTAATTTTATAATCAACCCCCTGAGCTCTTGATGGCCCCTGCCGGTTTACACTGTTACTGTTGCTGTATTTGAAACCTCCGGAAATTCTATCTGCTGTAAGGTTTAATAATGGATTATCATTGCTTTTGGTTTTATCGAAACTGATATAAGAAGATACACTGGTGGATTTCTGCTGATAGTGTCTGGATGGTGAGTCCTTGTCAGCAAGAAGTTCTAACAAACCATCAGAATTACCATTTTTATCAGTAAGAGCCACATCACTGTTACTCTTAAGTTGTGGCCGGGTAACCGAACTGTTATAGCTTGCTCCCACCGGTAGCGAAATACCCCAGTCCTGTGGCAGGAATTTATTTATATTCATTGATGAGCTCATACTGGTGGAAAGAGAAGAATTCTGCCGCTTAATGGTATTGTCAGTCATTTTCCTGAAATCACCATCAGTAAACACCAGATTTCCTGACAGGTTTACAAAGTCTGCCCATTGAGTACTGATATTGGCTCTGATAGCCCTTCCACTTAATTTGTCAATCCCGCTTACCTTCATCTCATTTACCCAGATCTCCCCGACTGAGTTATTGGGATTAATATCACCATCATCCCGCATAACTCCGATACCCACCCATTGAATCCTGGAGAAGTTTGGTTGCCGCCCGGAAGCTTTGGAAACTACACGCAATAAAGCTCTTCCATATTGAGAAGAAGTCTCAATGGGAACAGTATCAGAATTATCAATCATAAAGCTGTCTTTTAGTTCAGCAATCCTGCGCAAATCAATCTTTACCTCCTGCCATCCTGAATAAATATCACTTCGATATTCATAGTAAGTCGAGTCATCAGAACCGAACCTGAAAACGAAATGAACTTTATTGTTATAGAGCGGAATTCCTTTTGCCGTGCCGCCATCTGGATTTCTACCATAAAGCGCAAGACTTAAGTAGCAATAAGAAGAAATATCAAGCTGGTGATAATTATATGATTTAGTAACCAGAGCAGTATCTCCAGCCTCGATGTTTTTAAAATTCAAACGAAGTGATGATTCCTGCTCCTCATCATTATTTTCATCTCTTTCCACCAGCACCAGCGGCTCATTGGAAACCTGAGATCTGTAAAAGTTATCTTCTTTATTGGTAATTGCACTAGCCTCAATTTTAGTTCCCACTGAATCATAAAATGGCAGCCACTGACTTCCTGTAAACTGCATATCATTAAATATAAGCTGATGTTCCTGATTAAGACTGGAGCTGTCAAAGCTATTCCATATCAAACGGATAAACTCGATATTTTTCCAGCTGGGATTACCCACAGAATCGCGAATATCGAAATCTTTGACTACTTCTTTAAGAGGTATGCGATATTTCCTCCAGCCATTTCCATATTTGACATTGGCGTTTTTATCTATAAAAGGTAAGGTATCACAATCCAAATCTATGGTGTATTGAAAATAGCTTTCGGTCTTATGTGTGTAGACCACATAGTCAGAATTAATATCCTCAGAAGTAAGCTTATCATCATTCTGTCTGCGATTTGCATATTTCCTGTTCTTGACATCACCATCTTTACGACCTTCATATTTTTTGAAATTATCACGTCCTGGATCAAGCGAATCAGGCCCAAGCAAAGGATTGCGATATCGTAAAGTATCCCAGAGACGTCCCTCTCCCGGTATAAGATAATACTCCAGTGAATCAACCTTAATAGTATCAAGGCCATTATTATTTTTTGAATCAAATGTACCAGGATTGGTAATAATTGCCGGCTCTTCAGCATCTTCAGCCTTATTGGGAGGTCCTCCGTTTATGGATAGATCCTCTCTTACTGTTCCCATCTGAATAAGAAGCTTGCCCTGTCCTTTAAATCCATTTTCAGCTTTTACTATAAACTCAAAATACTGGTCTTCGGTTTTGTCTTTAGTGTATACCGGAGTCATTATTCCTGCCCAAGCATTGTAATAACGGCGATTGTATGCATTGCCAGGAGAGGGTGTGCAATGGAGCCTCAGAACAGTTTCATAGTCATTTGCATTGGTAGTGGCTGTATTCTGGTTGACATCTTTAATATCAAGAATCCTGACCCTGTATTCATCTTCCTCTCTGGGTGTAAACCAGTAAAAATCCCAGACAGGTGGGTAGCGATGTAAAGAGTCTGGAGTAAGCGAATCTAAAAATGGAGGACTTGCCTGATACCAACCATTTGCAGTAATGGGCAGAGTTGTATTTTTCTTACTGTCCTCAAAATCATCGACATAAGCCTTTCCTTCAGGGTTGGGATTCATAAATGATCTGGCATACTCAACGTCGAAAACCATTTTTGATTCTGCTTTTGTATTAATCAGAGGAATCTTGTTAACCAGATTGGTCATCCATTCCGGAGCGAGATCGATTCTGATATTAAAATCGAGTAATCCCTTATTGTAAGGTTCCTGCTCGAGCTGCGGAATTTCCTCATTTACTTTGACATTCTGGTAAAGAAAACTTAGCCCCGCAAAAGATCCATCACTTATAAAGGGTAGCTTTAATTCTCCCCTGGTTCCGAAAAACACTTTTTTTTCAGGCACAAACATGGCCGATCTCTGATATTCCACAGTGATTTTGGTCGCATTTTTTGCAGCAGGTGATACCAGTTCCATTTCTCCGGAGCTGTAATCAATGACATAATCGACGTTTCGCTGTAAAGTGTTTCCATCAGCTTTAACAATTTCACCCTCCATTACATCCCAACCCAGGTTAAAGGAAGTCTGCTTTGCAGCACTGAAAGTATAAATTTTGTAAAAAGGAGAGTAATTTGACCGATGCAGCACTTCTTTACTCGATTTATAGATAACAGAATCCTGATATTTACCAAGAGCAGGATTTCGGAATGGTTCATTACCGTAAAATGAGGTATCCCATGGAGGAATTATGAGGTAACCGTTGTTTCTATCGAATATGTAAGGTTTGTCTACTGACATTTTACCATTAGATGAAATACCCAGAACATCACTGAACTTCTGGCTATTTTCATTTTCACCCCTCTCATTTTCATCATCGTTAGTCTTCTGTACGATTCTAAATTTGGAATTAGCCCAATCAGAAGCATCCAGATCATAGACGTTTCTCCACATCAGATGGAAACGCGAAGTATCCTGGTTGGTACTCGCAGAATCGATGGGATCTTTTGGTTTTAAAACCCAGAGATTCCAGGAAGTATCACCTGGAGTTTTTATGGCCATTGTTCCTTTATTATACTTTGTATCTCTTGTCCTCATATAAATAGCGATAAAGCTGTTACTGATATCTGGAGTATCCGCGAAGCGGATCCACCCCTCGGTTTCATTAAGAAAATAGTGTCGATCGCGATACAGTTTTACAAATGCCTGCGGCTGAGCATCATTTTCCAAGGTGATAGTATCCAATAAAAGATCTCCAGATTTCACACTTCTCCATACAATCAGAGTATCAACCCGAGGTGGAGCAGAAGGATTTACCGGTGCATTTTTTCCATATTTCCGGTTATAAGATCTTCGATATCCGTTATCAAGAAAAAAGAATCTGTTTACAACATAATCCTCTTCTGTAATAACCCGTTCTTCGCCTCCCTGATCAGGTGAGAACGTGGATTTTACAGCTTCACCCCGCTCATGACTTATAACCGAAGTAAGTGAAAGCGGCCCTAACTGAGAGCGAACCTTAATACCAAAAAGCCCCTGATTACTCTCTGAATATCCGGATAATTCAGTACCCGGCATCTGGAAGCCAGTCCATCCAGCCTCCACTTCCTGAATAATCTCATCTTCCAATTCACCAGGTTGAGATTCTTTATAATGAATCTTAAAATTCTTGAAAACATCAGAGATGGCAAATTCATTCTGATTGTCTGCACTTATGTTAACAGATATAAGCCTGCCGATACTTCCACTGATACTGAATTGATAATCAACCTGAAAATCAAATCCAGTATTGGTCGATTCTTCTTTGTCTGTAGAGGATTCAAGGTAGCTGGAATTGTCAAAACCCATAGTAATAGTAAGCGAACCATTTATGGTAAGCCGGGGTGGATCAGTACCAATAACCCGCTGTGCCCAGGAAGGATAGTGTACAGGCGCCTCCCATTGAAATTTCATTACAGATGATTTGGATTTAGATGCATCATTTCTGGAAACTGATATTCCACTTTGCCACCCCTTTAAAAGAGCATAATTTCTTCTAGCCAACAGATAATCGCTTAATTCTTTATAGTGATATTCCCAAAGTCTGAAACCCAAAGCATCATAGCGTCTGAAAGTGATCTGACGTTTTTCAAAATCGATTATGGAAGTATCTTTAAAAACACCGCCTTTCAATTCCATTTTTAAAATAACCGGGTTTTCTGAAGTAAAAACAGAACTGGCAAAAGGCTCTTCATCCAAAGGATGAAAACCTTCAAGCCTTGGGGTCTCAAACTTTAATCCCTGGCCGAAAACAGGAAATATTAAGGCACAAAAAAGTAGAGTCAGTAAAGAGCTGTATTTTGACAATTTAGCGTTTACTCCCCTTTTGAACCTTTTTTACATCTCTGCCGGATTGCTCTGGCAAATCGGCACAGCATCTGAAGCCCACCGGATTATGCTGATTTTCCGGAAAATAACTATATCGTTTTTCTGAACATCCACTCTGTGGCCCACTCTCCCAGAACCCACCCATCACATAGTAAAACTGCCGGTTATCTGCAGCTCTGGTGCTGGTCCATTCCAGAAGACTACCCGACATATCGTAAACACCAAAAAAGCTTCTGCATTCAGGTCTGCTCCCGGATACAGAAACCTTCTTATCATGAGTGGCACAGGCATAACGTTCATACTGCTGTCCATAAGGATACGCCCAGGTATGAGGTCCGCTACAGCTTAACATCCACTCCTCCGATGTGCATAATCGCTTTCCTACCGAATAACACGAATCCATAGCCTGATATAAAGAAACATAGGACCTGGGGACAACCCCTTTCTGGTTGGGCCATTCATAACGGTCTATACAAAATTTTGATTCACCAACAGTTATCAGTTCCATTCCTGAGGGGCAGGGAGATTCAATATTTAAAACATCGATTTCATAGTACTCTTCCCGCATTTCCATCTGATGACCACAGGAATCCCTCGCGATAAACTGTAAAGTGGATGTCGCATTAACTGGTATTTCTTCACCCAGGTAATCAGTCCAGGCCTGCCCCCCTGCAAATCGATAACTAATCTTACAATCTTTGTTGGAGATCATAGATATAGATACTGCTTTCCGGTGAAGACCGCCTGAGGGGTTTGGATAAACCCAGAGTGCAGCCGTATCCTCACTGCAGGGATCAGTAATGGCAATGATCGAATCGGAACTATCCACTATTGCACTGCTGGTAACAACCGTGTCTTTTATTACTGAATTCTGCTGTACTACAGTATCTTTTTTTGGGCTAAGCATGCGCCCTTTTTTAACCTTTTTCTTTGGCACAGTATCAATCCGATTTACTGGAGAAGTAGAAGTATCCTTGGGTTGAACACTATCGGTAACCAACACATTTGAGTCCGGGGTTTGCACTACAGAAGAATTTTCCTGTTCTGAAATCACTCTGTTTTTTTTATGCCAGGATTCATTGGAAGATAAAAACCAGATTAGAAAAAACAAAAGAAACAGCAAAATCACCAATAATACAAACCATTTTACCAAATTACTCCTGGATTTGCGAGCCTTTTTATTTAAACGCTTTTGCACGATACCGTTACCAGTCCCTTTTCACTAAACAACATCTCTAACAAAAATGGTCTATTGGCAGATTATTTTCAATAACTGAAAACACCTTAAGAAAATCTGCAGTCTCTTTTATATCATGAACCCTGAAAAAACGCACCCCCCTGCTAAAAGCAGAAGCTACTGTGCCCAATGTACCATAAAGCCGCTCATTAACCTCTTTTCCGCATATACTGCCTATAAATGATTTTCTGGATGTCCCAATTAAAACAGAATACCCCGTATTGGTAAATTCTTCTAAATTCTGAAGCAGTTCGACATTCTGTTGAGCAGTTTTTGCAAAGCCAATTCCCGGATCTAAAATTATTTTTTCTCTTTTAACTCCCCCATTAATAAATCCGGCTACCGCCGCCAGCAATTCATCTTTAACTTCCGGAGTTACATTTTTATATGAAGTACATTGCTGCATCGACTGAGGTGTACCTCTGCTGTGCATTACAACAATAGTACAGCCTCGCCCGGCAATCAACGGTATCAATCTTTTGTCAAATCGTCCGGCACTTATATCATTAATCCATTGAGCCCCGGCATCTATTACCTCTGCTGCAACCTCAGACCAGGGAGTATCAACACTTATAGGTCCTTTGAAGTATTTAACTAGCTTCTCAACTACAGGAAGGACTCTGCGCAATTCCTGTGCAGGGGTTATCAGTACAGAACCTGGACGACTGGAAGCACCTCCGATATCGATAATATCCGCACCCTGTTCAACCAGCATTAATGCATGTTCAACTGCAGCATCGACGCAATCATGCCGGCCACCATCATAAAAAGAATCAGGAGTGACATTTACAATACCCATCAAAAAAAAAGGTTTCCGGCTAAGACAGATTTCGTTTCGGTCTGTCATATTATTGCCTCTCCATAAAATAGAGCAGGACTTTGACCAGTATGGGCCAAAGTCCTTAATAATACGAAAAAAGTAGTTTTAATTACAACTGATTATTACGCACTTGTTTTCTCAGGTGCATTAGCAGAATCCACATTATCCATGACTGGGGCAACTGCAGGTTCAGGCCCCACAGTCACAGTATTGGTATGCCGTATATAAGTCCGGCTTTTTTTTGCGGTCTGTAAAGTATCACCATTAATTACTTTCATTATCTCTCCACGGTCCAAAAGCTCGTGTTCAAGCAAAGCCTGAGCAAGCCTTTCGAGCTGCTCCCTGTGAGCATTGATAATATTTCTGCAACGTTGCAGTTGATCATCAATCATCTTTCTCATAAGGGAATCAATTGATTCAGCTGTTTTATCGGAATAGTCCCGGTGACGGGATATTTCCCTTCCCAGAAAGATCTGCTCATCTTTTTCACCGTAGCTGATAGGCCCCAGCTCATCGGTCATGCCGTAATCACAAATCAGCTTCCGGATTAAACTTGTTGCCTGCTTGATATCGCTTGCAGCACCAGTTGTCTGATGATTGAAGACCAACTCTTCAGCCATACGCCCGCCAAGCATAATGCAGATTCGATCCAGAATATACTGTTTTGTATAGCTGTGCTTGTCCTCCCACGGAAGAGAGAAAGTGACTCCCAGCGCACGTCCCCTGGGTATGATAGTAACCTTATGCAGAGGATCAGCTTCCTCGCAATAGATATTGCATATTGCATGTCCGGCTTCATGGTAGGCAGTCAGAGTTTTCTCTTTATCAGAAAGAACCATACTCTTGCGTTCTGCACCCATCATCACCTTATCCTTAGCTTCTTCAAAATCAAGCATAGTGACTACATCCTGACTGAACCTGGCAGCCATAAGTGCAGCCTCATTGACAAGGTTTGCAAGATCAGCACCCACAAATCCGGGTGTTCCGCGAGCTATAGTGTTAAGTTCCACATCAGGTGACAATGGAATACCTTTAGTATGTACCTTTAGAATACCTTCTCTTCCCTTTACATCAGGAACATCCACCACAATCTGCCGGTCAAAACGTCCAGGCCGCAAAAGAGCAGGATCAAGAACATCCGGACGGTTAGTGGCAGCAATGAGTATAACCCCGGAATTCACTTCAAAACCATCCATTTCAACAAGCATCTGGTTGAGAGTCTGCTCACGTTCATCATGACCTCCACCCAGTCCGGCACCACGCTGACGCCCGACAGCATCAATTTCATCTATGAAAATGATACAGGGGGAATTTCGTTTCGCAGTTTCAAAAAGATCTCTTACCCGTGATGCACCCACACCAACAAACATCTCCACAAAATCCGATCCGCTCATTGAAAGAAACGGCACCCCGGCTTCTCCGGCAACACATCGTGCCAGAAGAGTTTTACCTGTTCCAGGTGGCCCTAAAAGAAGGACTCCTTTAGGAATTTTACCCCCGAGTCGTTTGAATTTCTTTGGATCTTTAAGAAAATCAATAATCTCCTGAAGCTCAACCTTAGCCTCTTCTACTCCCGCAGCATCTGCAAAGGTAATCTGGGGACGATCCATGGCATGAAGTTTCGCCCGACTCTTACCAAACGAAAATACCCCCTTCTGCCCGGCTTGCATCTGCCGTATCATAAAAAGCCAGAAAAGTATCATTAATGCCCATGGAAGTATATTTATCAAAACATCTCCCCAATTCATCTTCTCCTGCTCAAAAGTATACTGAAAACCAGCCTTTTCCCAGGAAGATATCATTTCCGAATCTACAAACGGAAGGTTCACCACAAAATTGCGGTTCAAAGGAATATTCTTTTTAAGTGATCCGATTTTAAGAAGAGATGAAGGGTCTTCTACTTCTCCATAAAAAACCGCTCTGTTTAATCCTTTCTGAATTATATTTGCATCTACAATTTTTATTTCAGGATTGGCCAAGGCTTCCTGAAACTGGCTGTAGGTGAGTTTCACCTCTTTTTGAGTTCCGTAGCCTTCAACTGATCGCAAAGCAAATATTACTGCAACGGTTATTGCAAGCCACATCAGAATGGTCTTTCCCGGGTCTCTTCGCCCCTTCTTTCCACCATCGTTGTCTTTTTGTTTTCTGCGACCCGCAGAAGAAGCCTGACGGGAATCTCCGCCTTTCTGCTTTTTGTCTTCCAGTGTCAACGATTCCTCCGAATATTAAATATGAAAAAATATTATCCAAAAGCTTTAACTACTAATACTTGATTGTATCTGCCCGCTTGAAGCATCTATTGCCCCAGCAAAATAACCAGTTATTCTGGAATTACTTTGTTAATGGCAAATAGCAGATATTAAAGCTTAACAGACTCTCCAAAGAAAAAACATATTGTATACATTTCGTTTATCCCGAGCAGATATTCAGAAGAATGTGCCAAAAAGTTTGCCGTATGTCAAACTGTTCATAGCAAGGTCTCCTGAATACCACTTCCGGAAAATAAACAAATCACTACTACGATTCTTATCTGCTACTATTTGGCTAAAATTTTGAATTATTTATTATTTTTATGATACTGTTCAAAATGCATATCCACAATTTCTTTTGACAAGCCCGATGAGAGCGGGATTTGAGAAATATTAGCAAAATAGCCGCTTAACTTCGCGCCTCCGTAGTTCTTAGGAAGGAGGGTTGAAGTATAAAGTGATCGTTTTGACCCATTTTTGAACAGCAACTAACTATTTAAGCCAACATCAAATTATATATTATTACCAATGTTTTTCGAAGTAATTTTTATCACACTGCGGCTATACTTGCTCACTGCGCACAGCTGATTAAGCCTTACTCCCGGTATCCACAATATTTTATTACTATCATCAACCACAACACCTGCCCTGGAACGAATCACCTTGGAAAATCCCTGCTTTGCCAGAAATCGAAGAACATTGGTGGAACCGGATCTGCCTAAAGGGCAAAAAACATCATCATCGTTAACCTGACGATATATTAATGAATTACCACTAATAGAATCTCTATCCATAAAAGCTGACCAGTTATCATCACTTACATTTCCCGCAGGACCAGTTATCTCTTTAACTGTGAAATTGATGTTGCGAGTAGAGCACTGAACCATACCCGGGATTGGAATTCTGCAAAAAAAGCTATCACCAGCGCCACTTTCTTTGTGAAAACAAACCGTTTCCCTGGAAGGATTATACTGCCATTTTGCTGGTAATAAAAAAGTCCGTGAACGCTTGATATTTGCAAGCACCTTCTCAATATGAAACCGGTTTGCCTCAATACCATGCTTCTCAAAGAGATATTTCAAAGCTTCCGAAGCGATTTCTCTGCTCGCAAATCCATTATTGCAAATCACAAAAGAATTATCAGAATCTTCCAATACAAATTGCCCGATCCATTTCTGAGTCTGGTTCTCAATAATATTCCAGGCATTCTGCATCTGTAAAGATAGAGATGTGAGGCGCTGAGCTGCATCCGGCTGATATTCAGAAATAATCGAAATAAGCTTATGACGAATAAAATTACGACTTATAGAAATATCATTGTTGGAAGAATCACTGCGATATGCAATACCTTTTTGCTCCAGCCAATTAATAAGCTCATTTTTGGAAACAAATAGAATCGGCCTGATAACCCTGTCTTCTCTAAGCGGAAGAATTCCGCGCATCCCCTTTATACCCGCACCACGTAACATCCGGAACAGAAGGGTTTCAGCCTGATCATCAGCAGTGTGACCAGTTGCAATAAAATCAAAACAGCAACTCTCCATAATGGAATGAAGAAAATGATACCTCTCCTGCCTGGCCCACTTCTCAATACCAGGATCTTCGAGCTTGTGCCCGCTGAGCCTTTTCAAAAAAAATGGAATTTTCAAATCAGTAGCGATTTTTCTGACATACTGCTCATCACCATCTGACTCGTCTCCTCTAAGCCCATGATTAATATGTGCTATAGCCAGTTTATTAATCTTCAGTTTCTCGCGCATTTCCTGGAGCAGGTATATAAGCGCAACGGAATCGCTTCCACCACTTACTGCTACTAAAACTGCTTTATCTGATGATAGATAAGAATGCCAGAAACCGCAGAGCTTTTCGGTTATTGAAGCGGGAGACATATATTTTTTAAAAGGGACAAGTAGATAGCAGCGGAGGGAATTGAACCCCCGACACGTGGATTATGATTCCACTGCTCTGACCGACTGAGCTACGCTGCCAGTATTATAGTAGTCATAGAAAATAGAATTTATTACCAGAAATGTCAAATCATTTCAATAATAAGCTATAGCATTAATTAAAAGCACAAAATTTTTAAAATAAAAAAAGCCTGTACAGCCCTTAGGCAAATACAGACCTTTTTGGAGAACAAAGAAATTTTTCAGAAATTTGCCAGGTACTTTGTAAATGCGCCTTTTCCATGGGTTACTACACTTGCATCAGTAATTGTACTGGTTGCACCATCACTGCTACTTGTAAAATTACCCACTTTCCTGCCAGATTTGACTGTAGCGGTATATGTTACAGCAGAGGAATCACCAGTCTGTGCGTAACTGAACCACTTGCTGCTGTCCGGTTTATCATATGCAAGATCATCAATATTGCTTGCACAACCACCTTTTTCAGCGATATAAGCCATCTGGGCATGTTCCCAGGAACCTAAAACTATTGGGACTTCACCAATTTTTGCTTTGGTGATTACATCTGTTAATTTTGGAATGGCCAGCACTGCCAGAACACCCATAATTACAATAACCACCATCAGCTCGATCAATGTGAAACCTTTGTTGGAACGTACCATATAAAACTCCTCTGTTAAGTTAATTTATTTATTTTCAGAATTAAAATCTTACACTACAAAGCATCTGCCAATCACTCCCCCTTTCATCCTGCTAACTCATACAGATGCTTAAAAAACATACTTCTATTAAAAAGTATACAGTAAGACTCTTCCTAAATTCAAGCGGTTTAATAAAAATCACATCAGTTTTAATTTATACTAAATTAAAGGGTTTACTTTTTTGACCACATCGTTTTTATTACTTATTGAGTTCGCGGATCTTTGCAGCAAGATGCGACCGGATTTCCGGATTTTCACTTCCTTCATATGCCAAAATTAAAACATCTTCCGCGCTCTTTTGAAATCCAGCTTTAGCATACATGGCAGCAGCAATCCTGGCAAGCTTGTCCGAAGGGGCCCCTTTGACCCTGGATGCCAGCGCCATGTATTCTGCTGCAATTTTGTCCTGATTATAATACTTATAATAAAGTAAACTCAGATAAAACGGCACATTCCACTTTTTATCCCCAATATTAAAAAGTCCCCTTTCCAGAATCGCTCTGGCGGCATCGGGGTTATAGCATACCTCTGGAATCATTACTCCTGCAAATTCATAAGCAGGATAAAATTGAGGATTCAACCGGGTTATCAAATCAACCATCTTCACCAACCAGGGGTAATTCTTGTCAGTTAAATAATGTCCGGTAAAATAAAGTACCGTTTTAATCCATAATATATGGGAAAATGTGGTCTCGTAACCCAGTAATCCATATTTTATACGCTCATCCCTGGGTATACTGGCCATACTCTCTATTCTAACTAACTGCCCGCTATATCCAGTCAGCCGGTTTTGAAAATGAAAAATTCCGGCTGATAAGAAAAACAACAATACCAGTATAACAAACCTGGTCATAAATCTTTTCCAGAAAAAAGCATTATGGATAAAATTAAAAACAGTACTATATAAAGAAGCCCATAGCAAACAGCCGAAAAAACATACCCTTGTGGAATATTCAAACCATAAACCACCAGAGCACGAATATTAAAGTGTTCCAGATTTGGAATTACATAATAAACAATTTTTAGTGCACTGCTCCACAGAGGGTTGTTTTTCTGTTCTGCACCGATTCCAATAAGATCATTGAGGTGTCCTGATACATAGAAACCAATTGTAAAAATTGCAGCAAGAGTCGGTGTGGTGAAAGAGGAAAAGAAAATGGAAGCTGCCACTATGATGCCCATTTCCATAATAATAAGAAGTACTGCCCAACCCAGTTTAATTCTTATCTCTGAATCCATCAAATTAATAGATATAAGAAAGACTGCGCCAATAAGCATCAGATTAAGTACCAAAACAACAAATAATCCCACAAACTTGCCAGCTATAAAAGATTCTCTGGAAACCGGTTTTGTAACTATCATGTATATAGTTTTTGAAGAAATCTCTCTTCCAAGCATACCTACACCAATAAATACCGCTAATAAAAGCCCTGTTATAGACATGGTAGTCAAACCGAAATCAGCAATCACCTGAGCTCTTGAAAAAAGAGATAGATCTCCAAAGGACATTGAAAGCATCAATACAACTCCGGCTGCCAAAAGAATATTATAGAGAACTTTGTTGCGGATTGTCTCCCTGAAAGTGTTCAAAGCAATGGTAATAAATGATCTCATAATACCCCGGCATCGGTTTTCTGATACAAAAGTTCTTCCATTGATTTTGCACGCCTGCTTACAGAATAAAGTACGGCATTTTTTTGGAAAAGATAATTCTGCACTTTCATCAAATCACCTTCAGCAGGTAAAAACAGATTAATCTGAGAATGATCATAACTGCCCACAACACAGCCATGCTGCACTAAAACATCAATATCCTGCTTTTGCAAGGCGGAAACGACCATTTCAGTCCCCTGGAAACCACTGTTCAGAATAGTTTTTACTTCACCGGAAAAAGCAAGTTTTCCCCGTGAAAGGACAATGACCTCATCACAAACCGATTCAATATCATCAAGCACATGTGTGCTGAAAAAAATGGTTTTTCCACTATCAACCAGCTCTCTGAACAGTTTTCTGAATAGCCTTCTGCCCGGAGGATCCATACCACTCATCGGTTCATCCAGAATCAGCAATTGTGGATCCCCTAACAGTGCCTGAGCCATAGTCAGACGCTGCTGCATTCCTTTGGAGAGCTCCTTAACTTTGACCAGCCTTTTTGAAGACAGGTCAACAATGGAAAGTACTCTACTTATTTCAGAAGTGATAGCTTTTGGTGGCAACCTCAAAAGATCCGCAGCAAAATGCAAAGTCTCAGAAACCGAAAGATGAGCATAGAAGTAAGGCTGCTCACAAAGATAGGCAACACCCTTACGGGATCCGGGAATAAATGCGTCTTTTCCATATAAGGTGACCCAACCCCTTGAAGGCCTTACCAATCCCATAATCATTTTTATAGTAGTAGTCTTTCCTGCTCCATTTGGGCCTACAAATCCAGTTACTATCCCCTTTTTCACTGAAATCGTGAGATCAGTGACTGCAGATATCCTGGATGCCCAAAAATCTTTGCGATAGAATTTTGAAACATTCTTAAGTTCTATTACATTCATAGTGTTACCTTAAAAATAATACATCACTTTTTAGGAATGTGTAAAGTTTTTTAAATACCCCCGCTGTAATTTTATCGTAACACATTATAACATGATAAATATTTTGTACTACTCAGCTATAAATAACGATTAAATATTCATTTCTTAGTGTGTCTTTTTCCAATTACAATAGTCATACTGGTCATGGCTGCCTCAACCATTTATCCGCAATCCACTTGTCATACATTAGCGGGATGTTTTTTTTCTATAACACACAACTAATACCACGGTGTTACTTTACACTTTTAAAGCTATACATTTCCATAATACGATGCTAATCATCTTCTAACAAGCCTGATTTGTTTTTTAACATATATACGATATGGAATTCATATCACTTATTACTAATTTAAAGCGGAGGTTTACTTATGTTATTTAAAAAGAAATTGAGAGTTGCCGGTGCATCTGTTATGGTAGTATTGACTGCTTTTTCACTGCCATCAGCTGAAACATGGAAATTCGGACTTATGAGCGATACACAATGGAAAAATAACATCGATGGAGAGAATCCCAATACAGTATCTGTGGGAATAATCAGACAACTGAATAAAGAGTTTATAAAGCACGATGTAAAACTGGTGTTTCAGGTAGGAGATCTGGTAGATAAATATAGCGAAGCGGCCTTTATTACCCGCGCCGAAGCAGCCCAGGATCTGCTGGACGCAGGAATTGGATTTTTTCCATTACGGGGAAACCATGAAACATCCGTAAGCGCTGCGAACTATATGTCAAACGTATTTCCACAGGCTTGCGGATACTTAAAAACCTTTGGAGCAACTAACTTTCAATATCCAGCTGCTAATCTGGAATGTTTAAGCTATTCTTTCGATTTCCAGAATGTCCGCTTTGTTCTGCTGGACCAATTTACACGCAAGGATAACACCGGAGTAAATGCAAATGATAATATGGTTGACCAGATCAACTGGATAAACAGTACATTGGCAAACAGAGCTTCAGGCACTCACGCCTTCGTTATGGCTCATAAAAACATTATCGGTCAAAACCATGTCGATTGTCTTTTCGGCTCAAGCCCAGCGTCAAACATCACATCTCAGAATACTTTTATTCGCAGCCTTAATGTTAATGGTGTCCGGTATTATTTCGGTGGACATGATCACATGCATCATCGTTCAATTGTAAAAAGTCCTGATGGAAACTACAGTATAACTCAATTAATTGGATCTTCAAACAGTTACAAATTTTACATTCCAATTAATCCATCTGTTGACACCAGATTTAACACTCCACCACGAGAATTACCCATCTCACAGGAACTTTTTACCATCGGATACTATATTTTTACCGTTGATGGTCCTAATGTAACAGCCCAATATTATGCAGCACTTAACGGCTGTCCTGGAGGAACCTGGGAAAATCTAGTAGATTGCGACCTTTCCAAAACACCAAAGAATCTTGAGTTCATTAAACGTGAAACGTTCGGTTACAGTCTCATTGGAAAAAACTTTGTAATCCAACCGAATAATACTCTGACAGTTGTTTCTGATACCTGTAAATCAAATGGGTCTGTGAACACATTCGCTTCTATTATCAGTGGAATAAATGGAATTTCAGCATCAGTATATGATGGACGTTCCACAATTCAGAATATCAACACCGGCTGGACCAGCTGTCAGGATTCCGATGATGATGTCGAAAGTGATATTTTAAAACTGTGGGGCATGGCCAATAATATTGGCAGTAACCAAAGTGATACTTTCACATTGTCCATGTCATACGGATCAAACATTTCCGGTTCTCTGACTCTGGTTTCCAAAGATGAATCCGGAAACTGGGAACCCGCTGTTAAAGGCAATTTTGATGGAACTCCTAAATTTGTAATCGGCCCTTTTAAGTCAACCTATAGCTTAGGAACCTATGGAATCGATCCTGCATCTCATACTGTCTGGGCAGTTATCAATCATGGCGGAGAATTCGCGGTTATAAAAGGCTCTGATGGTGATCTTGACGGAAATGGCATTATTGATAATGCAGATATTGAAATTGTTACATCCCTGAAAAACAAACCGGCAATAATCAATCCGGCTGCTGATTTTGATAGTGATGGTAATATTACTTTACTTGATGCCAGAAAACTTGTTCTAATAAGCACCAGATGAACCGGAAATACTGATACAAATACAATCTTTTTACAAAGGATTACCAAATGAATCATGTAAAAACAAACTGTGTAATTTTCAAAGCTTTCGCATTCGTAGCTTTGATGACTATCCAGGCCATCTCAGCCACAATCAGCATCAGTCCAACAACAAACGACATAATTACCGGTAATTCGATCGATATCGATATTCTGATATCGGCTCTTGATGAGGATAAAGATCTTTCAGTTTTTGATTTTAATCTATTGTTTGATCCATCCGTTCTGCAGTATTCCAGCTACAATCTGGATGTAAACCTGGGAGATCTTTCGAAAAATGAAGCTTTTGATGCAAGTTTTGGTTTGACTGCTCCTGGAATATTAAATCTGGCCAGTTTCTCTGGTCTGATGGACCTGAACTTTCAACCGGAAAACTTCAAGCTTGCGACTGTTACATTTAAGGGAATTTCCAGCGGAATCAGTATGTTGAATTTTGCAAACCTCATACTGGGTGATCAGAATGGTAATGAGATGGCTTTCACTACTGTAAAAGGAAGTGTAAAATCAGTTCCTGAATCATCTACAATGGTGCTTCTGGGTTCCAGTATAAGCGTATTAATTGCAGCATACTTTTCCAAAAAAAAAGTTACAGTGTAAAATTATTTCTTTTTAAAATACACCTCATCAGCATCAATTTGCCCGTGCAAGCCTTTTGGGTTTGCACGGTTTCTGTTTCGAATAAACCATGTATTACTTGACTATTCCATCGTAAATAGCTATCTTACTGTAGAATAAAGCTTCAGTATCCCGGTCATGGGCAGGGACAATTTCAGAATACTATCCGTAATTTACAGGAACTCCATTTATGCGATCTTTTGTTAAAATACTAATTTTATTATTGTTCATAACCGCACAAATACCCTCAGTATCTGCTCGCCAGTCAAAAACCCGATGCGAGCCTCAAAAAGTCAGGGTGGGAAATGTCTTTTATACCAGATTTAGCCTGTTTTATGAATATGGTTTACATAACACAACGAACTACCGTCGCGGCACATTTGTTCCTGTGAACACGCCTGTAACTTTCCAGGGCAAGGAGGGAAACAACCTTTTTGTAACTTTACCCGATGGCGAAAAAATCTCCATCTACAATGGTGCTTCTGGGTTCCAGTATAAGCGT
>DATAMG010000090.1:0-13966 GCA_036260705.1 Chitinispirillaceae bacterium
TATGGAATTAGTGGTTTTAAAGGATAAAGAACTTTATAATAATCCTGGAAATCAGCAGTTTGAAACCAATATGTTACATCCTGATGGCTCATTGCGATATGTGCTTTTCTCAAGAGCAACTTTCAACGATACGGAAGGAAATGTAAATGGAATAGTCGGGGTGATGCTTGATATTACAGATCGAAAAGAGCGGGAGGAAACCATCAAATCATCCTTAAAAGAAGTTGAGCTGGCCAATATTCACCTTCAGCAGATGACCGAACTGGCAAATGAAATGGTCAGAAAAGCGGAAATGGCCAATGTCGCAAAAAGTCAGTTCCTGGCTAACATGAGTCATGAGTTAAGAACTCCTCTTAATGGAATCATTGGAATGAGCAATCTTCTCCTGGAAACAACACTTGATGACGAACAAAAAGAATATGTGAAGACTTTGCATTCAAGTGGAGAAACACTTTTGTTTATTGTTAATGAAATATTGGACATTTCGAAAATTGAAGCTGGTAAAATGGAGTTGAATATCAGTAATTTTGATCTTGCTTCAGTATTGAAGAATGTTTTGGAAGTCTTGGCTGTAGATATTCAGGAAAAGAAGCTAATTGTAAACCAGATTGTCAATGAAGACGTACCACTTCAGCTCAAAGGTGATTCTGAACGTTTGCATCAGGTTTTATTAAATCTTGTCGGAAATGCTGTCAAATTTACCTCGCAGGGGGAGATTGAAGTCAGGGTGACTGTGAAAGAGAAAAATGGTAACCATATAATTCTTCATTTCTCCATTCGTGATACAGGTATCGGAATTCCAGCAAACCGCATATCCAATCTCTTCTCCAATTTTACACAGGTAGATGGTTCCATTACACGTAAATATGGTGGTACAGGCTTGGGATTGGCTATTTCAAAAGATCTTTGTAAAATGATGGGAGGGACCATCGGTGTAAGCAGCACTGAAGGTAAAGGGTCAACTTTCTGGTTTACTGTAAAATTCATTTTGACTGACAAACAATCCAATTCTGTGATCCATCCGGGCTCAGCAAACTCTGATGTGGTTTGCGAGAAGCCTGTTGCATCAGGATCCATTCTTATAGTTGAAGATAACAGGACAAACCAATTGGTTGCTCAGGGTTTAGTAACCAAAATGGGATTCAAACCGGAATTGGCTGAAAATGGTCGTGATGCCATCAGGATGCTTCAGCAGTTTTCTTATGATTTGGTGCTAATGGATTGTCAAATGCCGGAAATGGATGGCTTTGAGGCTACAAGGGCAATTCGTTCCGGTTCTTCTGGAGTAATAAATCCCGGGGTAAAAATAGTGGCCATGACTGCCAATGCTTTTAATGAAGACCGGCAAGAGTGTATTATGGCTGGTATGGATGATTACATAGCTAAACCTGTAAAAAAAGAGATACTGCAAGAGATAATCAATAAATATCTACAATCTGAATAACTTTTACGGTTCAGCCATATCTGCCTTCTATGTACTCTGCTGTCTTGGGATTCCTCGGATTAAGGAAAAGTTCCTCAGTACGGGAATGCTCCATAACCTCTCCTAATAACATAAATATGCATTCATCGCTGGCGCGGCGTGCCTGTGCCATACTGTGGGTGACAATTATTATGGTGTATTTTCCACGCAGGTTGAACATCAATTCTTCAATGGCCCTTGTTCCTTCCACATCCAGCGCAGAACATGGCTCATCCATAAGAATTATTTCTGGTTTCAATGGCAAAACTCTGGCTATACAGAGCTTTTGTTGTTGCTCCAGCTGTAATGAGGTCGCTTTGTTTTTTAAGCGGTCTTTGAGGTCTTTCCATAAACCAACCTCTATCAGTGCTTTTTCTACTATTTCATCCAATTGTTTCTTTTTTAATCTGGAGGACGGATTGTGGATTCGGATCCCAAACACAATATTCTCATATACAGAAATTGGAAGTGGGTTAGGGCGTTGAAAAACCATACCTACAGATTTTCGTAGCTCGATAAGAGAAACATCCCGATCATAGATATTCTTGCCCAGGATGGTAATCTCTCCATTAGTGCTTACATAACTGAATCGTTCATTTATTCTGTTGAAACATCTTAGAAGTGTCGTTTTTCCACAACCACTTGGTCCGATCAATGAGGTAATCAATCCTTCCCTGATCTGGATATTTATATTTTTGAGGGCTTGAAACTTGCCATACCAGAGATTGAGATTATTGGTTGTTATGGCATTTAGGAACTGTAGATTCATTGGATCACTCTCACTCTCTGTTATCATCCGAAAATTCCGTTTACGTATTCGTAAGTTTCTCTTTTGGCAGGCTTATCTGAGAAGACAACATCTGTACTGTTGATTTCCACAATTTCACCTTTCCACAGAAACATTGTGCGATTGGCCAGACGTCTGGCCTGGTGTGTCAGATTGGTAACCAGAATTATAGTTATCTCTTTTTGAAGTTCTTTTAAGACTTCTTCTATGCGCATAGTAGTGACTGGATCAATAGCGATGGAAAATTCATCCAGACATAAGATTTCCGGCTGATGAGAAAGTGCTCTGGCTATGGTCAGACGTTGTTGCTGGCCACCACTGAGGGCAGTTCCCAAATTATGGAGTCGGTCTTTGACTTCATCCCAAAGTGCAGCTTGTTTAAGGCATCTGTGTACGATTTCATCAAGATCACCTTTTTTATTTAATCCTGCACAGCGGGGAGCGAAGGCAACATTGTCATAGATGCTCAGGGGTAAACCTACTGGAAGAGGAGCCACCATTCCGATTTTTCTACGAAGAGAGAAGACATCATTCATTTTTTTTACATCTAGACCGTCAATCATAACTTTGCCATAAAATGATGCACCTCGAACAAAATCTATAGTACGGTTAAGACACTTTAAAAGAGAGGTCTTGCCCGATTGAGCGGGCCCAATTATCGCAAGTATCTCATTTTTGAAAACAGAAAAAGAGATACTATGCAAAATTTCCCGGGATTCGTAATTAAGTCTCAGTTCTTCGACTTCAATGGTTTTTATTTTTGTGTCCATATTATCACCATTTTTTTCTGTTTCTAAGCCATACCCTCAGACCAATAGCACTTGCGTTAACCAGAAGAACAGAGCTTAACAGCATTACTGCAGTTGCATATGGTATGGATTCTTTGACATTAGGAACCTGAGTGGTGACTGTGTAGAGGTGCATTGAAAGAGCCATGCACTGATCGGTCAATTGATACGGAAATAGATTGCCACGTTTCACAGCCTTGAAAAAAACTGCTCCAGTAAACATTATGGGTGCTGTTTCACCAGCAGCACGGCTGACTTGAAGTATTATCCCGGTCAATATACCGCTTATAGAGTTTGGAAGAACCACAGATTTTATGGTCTGCCATCTGGTAGCACCCACATTCCAGCAGGCTTCACGAAAAGTCATGGGTACTGAAGCCAAAGCTTCACGGGTCGATGCTATTATTACAGGTAAAGTCATAATCGCCAGAGTAAGAGAGGCGGCAAGAACAGAATAGCCCAGATGGGAAGCATACACAAATGCTCCTAATCCGAAAAGGGCATGAACAATGCTTGGAACCCCTGCCAGGTTGATAACCGCCAGATTGATTATTCGGTTGAACCAATTGTCTTTTGCATATTCGTTCAGATAAATGGCTGCCAAAACTCCAATCGGGGTGGATATTGCCAGAGAGATTACTACCAAATAAAGTGTTCCTACAAAGGCCGGCCATATTCCGCCATCACGCATTCCCTTTTTGGGAACTTCCAGCAGAAATTCCCAGCTAAGCGATGGAGATGC
Organism: Chitinispirillaceae bacterium; assembly: GCA_036260705.1. GTDB lineage: Bacteria > Fibrobacterota > Chitinivibrionia > Chitinivibrionales > Chitinispirillaceae > JAAYPC01. The sequence continues at coordinate 3,780 of DATAMG010000090.1, forward strand.
TTTGACTAAAAGGTGGATTATGATGGCCAAAAGAGGAATTATCATGGCTATTGCCATAACAAAGAATGTCCATTTTACCACACATTGAGTAAGTTCTTTACGGATGGTGTATTGGCTTCTGGTAAATCTTGAAACTGTCCTAATATTATTCGTCATATTATTTCCTGCGGACACCACGGATTATAAAATCCGCAGTCAAATTGACAGCAAAGGTTATACAGAAAAGAAGTATTCCGGTTAAAAAGAGTACCCGGTAATGATCTGATCCCGATGGCGCCTCACCTAATTCTGCTGCAATGTTGGCAGTTAAAGTTCTAACCGAATCAAGCAGGCCATGTGGCATTTGTACCGCATGGCCGGTAGCCATCAGTACTGCCATTGTCTCACCAACGGCTCGACCGATCCCTAACAGAACAGCGGCCAGTAAACCGTTTTTTGCAGCTGGAAGCAGTACCCGGTAAATTATCTGCCATTTTGTGGTGCCCATTGATATAGCAGCTTCTCTATAGGAGTCCGGAACTGCTTTCAGTGCATCTTCACCGATTGAGACTATGATTGGAACACTCATCAGTGCCAGTATTATTCCACCATTTAGAAGATTCACACCCACTGGTGCACCTGTATAGGTAACAATAAGTTTGCTCATTACAGACAGTCCGATAAAACCCCATACCACACTGGGAATAGCCGCCAGCAGTTCGATGATAATTTTCAGGGTTTCTTTCAGTTTTGGACTGCAGAATTCTGAAATGTAAATTGCTGCACCGAGTCCGAATGGTACTGCAATAGCCATAGCCAGAAAAGTTACTGAGAAACTTCCGATAATAAGTGATAATGTACCGTATCGGACATTGACACTGGATGTGGGATACCATTTGGTACTGCCCAGAAATTCAGTAATGCTGAAATGTCCATTGAAAAGTACAGGTACAGCTTCACGGAATACAAAGAAGAATATCGCCAACACAAAAATTATGGCACTGATACCGCAAAGGCGGATAATTGATTCGAAGATTTTTTCTAAGATGATAACCCAGTTTTTACGTCTGGGTCTGGGCCGCGATCTGGTAGATACCGTAGTCGCAGCTTCAGTATTATTTGATTCCAACTCGATATTTGTCTGCATAAGCCCCGAAACTTTTAGATATTATTGTTGTGCATCAGAAGCATATAGTGGAACATAACCGTTATCCATTACAATTTTCTGTCCTGCTGCAGACATCATCCAATCAACATACTTCTTTACAGCAGCTTCAGGTTGTCCTAATGTGTAAACCAGAAGTGAACGGGCCAGAGGATAGATTTTACTCTGGGCATTTCCTATGGTCGGAGCTACTGGTGTATCACCGTTTTTATTTAGGAGATTTACCATTTTTACCTCCTCTGTGGCATAACCCATTCCGCTGTAACCGATTGCCGTTTTTGTATGTCCTACCAGTTCGACCACCTCTTTTGACCCGTTCATGTCACGGGAACCCAGTTTGAAATCTTTGTTCTGAAGTACGTGTTCCCGGAAAAATTCATAGGTCCCGGAGCTGGATTGACGGCTGATCCGGACAATCTCATCATTTGATTCTCCAGAGATCTTTATTCCAAGTTGCGACCACCTGGTGATATTGCCGTCTTCTGCAAAAATCTGAGCCAGTTGTTCAATTGTCAGCTGGTTTATGGGATTGTCTTTGTGAACGTAAATTGCCAGGGCATCATAACCGACGATAAATTCAACCGGTTCTTTACCGGTATTCTGTTTTGCCATCTCGATTTCTTGCGGCTTCATATTGCGGCTGGCATTGGCAATATCAATTGTTCCTTTGGTCAGTGCTGCAATTCCAACACCTGAACCACCACCAGATACTTCGATTTCTACCGAAGAATCTACGTTGTTATATTCTTCGGCCCAGGCCTGAGCTAAATTGACCATAGTATCTGAACCCTTAACCTGGATAGTGGTAATTTCTTTTTTCTGTTCTTTATCAGCATTTCCACTTTTTGCGCAACTTATCATAAAAAGAAGTGCTGAAGTACTCAGCAGTATACAGCTTCGAATTAATGAAGTAGTTCTGATTCTTATCATTATGATACCCTTTCTGGTACAGATTCTTCGCCAATAACAATCGCATTAATCAAGTCAAAGATTTGTGATTTCAAAAAATTGTATGCTTCTTCATATTTGGCGGTAGTGTCAAGTACTGCCTCTACCGGCCATTCCAGGAACACTACTTTGCGGGAAGGTTTCGGGAAATCTCTGGAAGAGTTTTCAGTTAATGCTATTATAACCTGATAATGATCAAGGTTTGGTATTTGATGAATTCCCTTTGGAGCAATACGGGACAAATCGATTCCTCTGGTTTTCATAAATTCGATAGTATTTCTATCTATCGGTTTTGGATCGATACCTGCACTGTTGAAGATAAATTTGTTTTCCTTAAATGAGTTCGCGACCGCTTCTGCAATCTGGCTCTGACACGAGTTACTATCATCTACAAAAAGTATTCTGAAAGCTTCAGTTCCAGGGTGTTTAGCCATTTCGCCGGTGCACATATAAAGAATTTCGTTGCAGATATTACGAGCCTGATCAGATACTCTTTCGAATTTACGAATCATAGTCATTAGTGGTGCTGCTGTATCATAGGTGCAATTCTTTTCCTTTATCATATTGACAAGTTTGTTATTAAGATCGATTCTTAGAGCGTCAACTGTGGCTTCGATATCAATAGCTTTACGGGCAGCTTCGGGATCCTGTTGAATAAAAGCCTGGATAGCGTCGTGAAACATATTAATTGAAAGATCGGCTAATTCGGTAATCTGATCTTTTAACAGGTAATTAGGAGCTTCGTACAGCTTTAAAATCTGGCGGGCGATACTTTCTGCATAATCACCCACACGTTCTATTTCCAGATTTATTCGTATCGTGCTGTAAGCAAACCGCAGTGGGCCGGCAACCGGTTGCTGGCGAACCAGAAATTCCAAACAAAGTCTGTCGATCTCTTTCTCTTTTTCATCGATATGCTGATCACGAAGAATTATTGCGTAAGCTAACTGTCTGTTGTTTTCAAGGTATGCTTTGATACAGTCCTGAAGGGCTCTTTGGGCCTGTTGAGACATTTTCAGAACATGCTCACGAATTCGATCTATATCCCGTTGAAGCGATTCTTGTCTATATATTACCATATAGGGCTGTTATCTCCTTTGGATATACCGGGTTGATTCTTTAGGGTACTTTTCAATGCTAAAATAATAGCAGGAACTGTTATAAAGGAAAAAGAAATAATCCTGATTGAATAAAAATATGTTTAACTTTTATAAATTCCTATTTTTAATTTCGATATTGAAAATAAAATGGATTTCTAACATTCCCCTAACATATCCATAACATTTTAAGATTTACATAAGTATTATTGACCCAATCCATCATCTATCATTTTATAATTACTTTTTTTTGTCTAAAATACATTTTTTATTCTTTTTAAAATCGAATCCTAAATCCCAAATCTCATATCCGAAATCTGAAATACACTCTGTTGCCATTGGGCATCGCTTTTTAACTCATTGAGTTGTTCCCCTGCTGTTTTAACTGCTATATTAAGGTCAGGAGGCCTAAAAAAATGGAAATCCAGAAGTGCATCTTTGATTATATGGATTATCGCAGTTTTCTTAATGAATACATTGTAAGCAGGAAAAAGCTTAATTCATCCTATTCCATGCGGGCATTGGCTTCCAGAATTCAGTGCAATCCCGGTTTTTTTAACCGAATTCTCCGAGGTGAACGCAATCTGATGCCAGCGCATATTGTAGAGCTGGGAAAGGTGATTAAATTTTCCAGAAAAGAACAACAGTATTTTGAGCTTCTGGTGGCTTACAATCATTCTAAAAAGCAGAATGAAAGGGATCATTATTTTGAACAGTTGCAACAGTTTAAGAAGACTGCAGTTAAACAGCTCGATAATGATCAGTATGGTTTGTATTCACACTGGTATTTTCTGGTGCTCAGGGAGCTCCTTTCGATAATTGTCTGTAAAAACGGATCTGATTTATCATACCGTGAAATCGGAAAAATGCTCAACCCGCCAATAAGTTCTGCAGAAGTTAAAGATGCTCTGGAGATGCTTCTAAAGATGGGTGTTATTAAAGAAAATCAGGATGGAAATTTGAAACCAGCAGACAGTTTTACAGCAAGCGGGGGGGGATGTGCCACAGGTAATTGTAAACCGATTTCTTCTGGAATTTGCAGATCTGGCTAAAAGAGCTGTTGATGTGATTCCCCGAAGTAATCGTCGATTTTCCACACTGACCTTCAGCGTTTCACAAAACAGCTTTTTGAAAATTGCGGAACGCATAGATGAGTTTAGAAGAGACCTGCTGAAAATAGTTGAAAATGATGAGGATAAACCAGATAGAGTGTATCATTTGAATTTCCATCTTTTCCCGGTTACTGCGGTACAAAAGGATAAAAAAGAATGAAAATAAAAGCTGTCTTTTTATTTCTTATAGTAACAGCAATTACAATGCTGTTGAGCTGTTTTGGAACAGAACCATCACAGAGTTCCTCTACTGGCGGAAGTGGTTCTGAGGTGGTAGGGGTAGTTAAATACCCGGACAGTAGTGCTGATGCAGGCAATGCTTTAAATAAGAGAATAATGACACAGCCCCTTGCTGGTAGCAACGTGTTTATACATCCGGCAAGCTATCTGGCGGAGTATGGTTCCCAGGATATTCCAAAAGCCGTAACAGATACAGATGGTTTCTTCAGAATATCCAATGTTCTGCCTGGAACCCACTATGTTTATATAAAAGATGCCAAGGGAAATGGAGTTCTTCGTGAAATCAATGTTACCGATGAACCGAAAACCTTCGATCTTGGGATTCTGTTGACTGAAAAGACTGCTAGTGCCAGAATCCAATATTCCGGAAATGCTTCAGATGATGTGCTTTTCTATCTATCACTTAGAGGTACCGGATTGACCGTTGCTTGCACAGGCAAAGGTGTATTTACCAGTATCACAGAAATTCCGGTTGATACAGATGTAGACTATATGTTTACAGTTCAAATGAAAAAACCTTTCAATGCCGGATATGATATAAAAAATATCAAACTGTTACCGGGTGTTATAATTACACTGGACGATATAACTGACAATCTGCTGAACCATTAATTTTAAATCGGATTACATTGTAAATTGAATGCTGTAAATGCAGGGGTGCACCTGCTTTATCTGAAAAAAGATGTAAATGTAAAGAACTAGGAGGTTGTTATGAAAAGATTTCTGGTTACTGTATCCTGCTTATTGGCTTTATTAATAAATTCCTGTGCGGTATTTGTATGTGACAGGGAGCAGGAGTGCGAAGATGATGATTATGATACTATCACCATCATAACACGGTGAAGCATGAATTAATCGCGGGTGAAAGGGTACTCATCCTCTCTTTCACTCGCCACTAAGTCACTATTCAGAAAGGTTTATCTATGTTTAACCAGTTGAAAACGGGTATCGCCACGGCAATGGTTGTAAGCTGCATGTCATGTGCAGTATGGGTCAATAGTCCGGATCCTGATCTCTCTGAAGATACAACCGATAAAAAGGTATATCGAACCATTTTTACCGGTGGATATTTCCCCTTTGAGAACAACCAGAACTGGTGGAGTTTTACAGAAGACGGTGGGAACAAGCTGAGTGTAAGAGTGACTGATACTATATCTGATGATAACACGATCTATTACAGAATATCATTTCAAGAACATCGCGTGGATACTACAGATGACTGGTTTAAAAGGTCTGGTGGTGAAGTTCTTTTCGGGTCATCTTTAACAGGTACATATAGAAGATTTCTTCCAGGTCGTCTGGAGATTGTCAATGGACGCATCGATTCGCCAGATAGTAACATAACTTATACATATTATGATTCGCTTTTAGTAAACATGGCAATATATCACAATATCTTGCGCATGACTTTTAATGTTCCTTTTATTCATGGCTTTGAAGAAATATGGGTTGCTGATAAGGTAGGAATTATTATAATGAAAGATACCAACGGAAGATGGCCGGTTGTCTACTCGCTTGATAGCTGCAGGGTATTCAGGTAGTGACGAGTGGCGAGTGACGAGTGGTGAGTGACGAGTGGTGAGTGACGAGTGGCAGATCTATTCATTTGCTTTTGTCTACCGACCTACTGACCTCTGACCTCTGACCTCTGGCCTACTGACATACTGGCCTCTGGCCTCTACCATCCGTTTGTATTTGAAGTATTCAGTTGCATACCGTCAAATGTGTTTTCCAGTATTCTGATTGCTTCCAGAGGAGCTGTATTTTTAAGAAAATCTTTTTTAGCAATGAACAGGTTATAGGCATCCAGCATTTTTTCTTCTCCCAAAAGAGTGTAGATCTGTTCAATTATCTTTTGGGACTGAATTTGACTATCATTGCTCTGTGAAACCGGAGGTGGCGTTTTTTTCGCGGTTGAAGATACTGCGGCAGATGTGGGTAATACTTTCTTCTGTTCTGATTGCTTTTGGCTTTGCTGTATCGTTTTATCTCGTTGTGTACGCAGTCTTAAAAGTTCCTGTTCTCTTGCGGCTATAAGGCTGTCATACTGTTGCACAGATTTGGAATAATCAGGAACTGTTGGTTTGGGTTGCTGGATTTGCAAAGCTCTTGGATTCGAAAATAAGACGGTTTCTGTATTGGATTCTGGCTTTTGATAATTGATACTGGTGTTCTGTTGTGGTTTATTTGATTTCGATTCATTGTATAATCGCTTGTTTTCAGTATCAAGAGCAGTATTGAGCTGTGCTTTTTTTTCGGTCAATTGCTGCAACTCTGATTGAAGCGATAGTTGCTTCTGATTTGCTGCAATTTTCGCGATTCTAATCTCAGATATTCTTTTTGATAGCTCCTGCTCCGAAGAATTAAGACTGGATTTCATGCTGCTTTGTTGTTTTGTGAGATTGAGATGCTGAGATGTAGCTGAAAAAAGCTGGCTGTTAAGTGTCTGGATGGAACCTTTTAAAGTGTTAATTGCAGTTTGCGACTCCAGAACCGTTTTATTGTGCTGAAGAGACAGTTGCTGCAATTGATTGGAAAGTAATGCGGATTCCTGTTCTTTTTTAGCTATTAATCCTATAAGGTTCTGAGCTGCAGTGCCGGCCTGAATTTTCTTTTGTTCAAAAGCTTGAGAATTTATAGCCAGTTCATTTTTTAGCTGTTCCTTGCGGTTTTTGGCAACAGGTATTTCACTGTTTATGGCAATTATTTTGTTGTCAATATTTTTCAGCTCGACTGTGATTCTACTGATAGCATCCTGGTTACTTTTCTGAGAGAGAGACAGAGATTGCAAGGCTTGTGCCCTTTGTGAGGACAGGACAGTGCTTTTTTTGGTGTGTACGGATAGAGAGCTGTCTAAAGAGCGAATCTCTTTTTGATATTGGACATCAGATTTATTCATTGCCTGGGTTTGCGAGGAGATCAGGGCATTGAGGGAATCCTTTTGTCTGTTAAGGTTATCTCTTTGCGTTTGAAGGGAAGTGATGGTTTGTTCTATCCGTTGTAATTTCTGTATCGAGGGATTGTTGGATGCCGGGTTATTTTTTTCATAAGCTGCAAGAGCTTTGGAATTCTGATCTTTTAAAGCCCCCTGTCTGATAAGATCATTATTAATGTTTAAGCATACCTCGTTGATGCGTGCTTTTTTTTGTGTGGCTGTCAGGCTGCTCAACTGGGCAGTGGCTTGCTTAACTCCAGGCTTTTCCAGATATTGGTCCAGCTTTGCTAACAGGGTATTAAGTTCTGCTTCTTTCTGTTCGGAAAGTTTCATACCGTTTTTTCTTTTAAGAGCAGCCTGCTGAATTATTTCATCGAGTTCGTTTCTTTTTGCTGAGATGGCACTGTCCAAAGACCATTTTTCATTCATAAGTGTCCAGAGTGATTTCTGCATTTGTCGCGTCTGAATTGTAGAATCGATCTCTCTGATTTTTTTTACAAGCGGTGCCCTGCCATTTTCATATTTGGATATAATCGCATCAAGACTGGATCGGATGCTTTTGAGGTCATTTTGAGCTTTTGTAAGATTGGCAGATACAAGACCGTATGAAGATAATGTTTTGGCATGCTGTGAGGAGTAGCCCTGAAGAATTTGTTTATTGGAGTTTTTAAAGTTATTGTATTTAGTTTTTGCCTGTGACAGGATGTTTGAGGCGACCTGTACCGAATGGTTAACAATTGTAATCAAACTGTCATATTTTCTAAGATCATTGGAAGCAAGTGCTTGATTTTTTGCCAATTGTGCAGAAAGGATAATGGAATCCTGTTTTAGTTTTTCTCGTCTGGCATTGAGGTTGTTCAACTCATTATAGTAATTGGATAAGAGTAGATCGATTTTGGCATCTTCTGCATTTATAGTAACCTGGGCATCATTGTTGGTAAGCGATGCGGTTTTAATAAACTGATCCCGTTGCTCTGACATGGTTTTAATACTATTGGTGGCATCCAGGATGAGTTGTCTGAGGCTAGCGGATTCTCTATTATAGGAAATTTTCTGTTGTTGGAGCCTTTGCTCAAGTTGGGAGCTATCCTGTTTTGCTTCAAAGATTTGTTTATTAAGTAAACTGACCTTCTCAGATAGCATTGCAATCTCTTTTTCAATATTAGAAAGAGGGGACCGGTTTTTTGAGGCTGAATTCTGAAAGCTGGCCATGATAGTGACGTTATCTTCAGTCAGTTTCTTAAGAGAATTGTTACATTCTGTGATCTCAGATTTAAGCGTTTGAATTTTTGAATCTATATCCTGAATCTGGAACTGAAGCTGTTCGGTTAAGGAGGCATAACTGGTTGAAACCAATACGATTAATGAAAGCAAAACCGGGATTATTGCCTTTTTTTGAAATGCTGATCTATATGAAAATAAGACAGATAACTGCATGATTTATTCCTGAATACCCCTGTTTTGAGATTAAAAAGAGGGGATAAGTGCATAAATGGGAAAGTATATTTGATAATATAAACTATAAACAGCAATAAGGTACTAAAACGGTAAAATAAAAGATGTGCTTTGGGAAGGATTTTTCAGTATTGGAAATTGAGAATTCTAAAAAGGGAGATTAAATTAAAATTATTACCACAATGAATATCCCATTTTTTTAAATTTTTTAAAGCTTTCTTTATCAGGAAAAGAATGATAACTTCCGGACTCTGTGGAAAAAGAAATCCTTTTAACAGAATTGGTTGCTACACAATTTATAGCTTCCAATAGTAGTTTTGCACCAATAAGTTTTGCCTTTTTTAGTGCTTCATCCATTGTTTTGATACCTGTAAGGCTGAACTTATCTTGAATGATAATATCACCAGTATCAATTGTTTTTTCAATATAATGAACAGAAACACCTATCTCACGTTCACCCGATGCCATTGCCCAATAAACAGGGTACAATCCTCGGTGTTTTGGCAGAAAAGAGCTATGAATATTTATGCAGCCAAATCTAGTGGAATTAATCAAATGTTCTCGAAATATCTGGGTTGGTGATATTGACGCGATAAGGTCAATTTTTTTATCCTTTATCCATTCAATAACTTCACTATTATTTATATTTTGAATTTTTAAATATTCAATGTTGAAGCTATCTGCTATTGATTTTACGGAGAAAAATCTTCCGGTGTTATTTAGATTAGGAAAAAGATTTAATATTTTGGCATGTGATAACCTGATCAAATATTTCATCAAAGGTAATACACCAAAAGTTGATAGGAATCTTTTTACTGTCTTTATGCTTGAAGAAGTAGTCGGATTTTTAAGGCAAAAGATAGCTTCAATATTATATTGACAATTTTCTATCACTTTCTGAACCACAATCGGCAAATAGAACTCATCTTCTTCTGTAACAATAAGTATATTAAAATTGTTCATTTTGTTTGGTTTACCATAATTCTAAGAGCTGTCTCTATTGACATGAATTTGTATATATTGAGAAATTTTATAAGCTTAATTACATTCTTTTTTCTTCCTGATATCTGCTGTAAATAATAAAGGATCGAAGTTATTTTAGTTAATTTAATTTTTAAATTAATATCCCGATTGTCCAGTTCATAAGGGTGGAAGTAAAAGACTCCAGTAATTTTATTTTTTTGTAATTTATTTACGTTGGCCAAAATAAATTTAAGCGGAAGTAGGCGAAGGTATCCTCCACCTGCAATAGGTAT
>DATAMG010000093.1:0-23992 GCA_036260705.1 Chitinispirillaceae bacterium
AGGAGAACAATTCACTTTTTAAGGAGGGAATACATGAACAAACTGTTTATCGCCTGTACTGCATTGGTTTTCTTCATAGTTACACTGGAAATTTGTGCCACACCTTCCACACAGGTATGGATACCATCGACAGACATTCAACCTTACAAAAAGCTGCATATTGGATGGGATGCCTATATCGGAACTGCCAGTGGTGGTACAGCTGGTGTAATAAGTAATGGAGGTTTGACAATCGGAGTACTGCCTTTTTCAAAGGTCGGTCTTGAAGTTGGGGTTGACTACAGGGATGGAAGCGGGAATCATAGAAATCCCCTTTATTTTAATGCAAAATTGGGAATACCTGAGGGTGTTTTTTTTAAAAATATGCCAGCTGTAGCCATAGGCAGTTATGATTTCGGAACAAAAAAAGATATCACCACTTATAACATTTTCTACGGGTTAATCTCTAAGAATATCTGGAAGCTGGGAAGATTCAGCTTAGGAGGCTTTAAGGGTGGAGTCGGACTGAATAACCCGGATATACTTTTTGGTAATTCCGATGCTGGTGTACTTGTTTCCTGGGATAGAGTAATAAGTGAAATATCTGATAAATTATGGTTAGGAATCGATTTTCAGAGTGGTAAAAGCAGTTACGGTGCCCTGAACTTCGGGGCAGGATGGAATTTCGCTCCGAATGTAGGTATGATACTGGGATACGATATCTTTAATGATCATAAAAATTTCAAACCCACAGTGACTTATCAGATAGACGTCAATGTGTTCTGAATCCAATCACATGTGTTTCCGGAAAAAACATATTGTTTAACATTTACTAAACACTCGAGATATTCAATTCTCAGCCGGTTTTAGGCTGATAGAAGCCGGTAGAGTGTATGCATGTTAGAAGTAATAATATGTTTTTCCGGACATCTGAAAAAGGCATTTTTTTTTAAAGAGAAACCATCACCCTCAAACCTGCTCCAAAAGCGTGGCCACCATATGGAGAAGTAAATTCACAATTCGATTTTCCTCCATAGTATCTGCAAAAAAGAGTAAACGGCACAACATGTGGAAGATCTATCATGCATTGAATTCCAGGAGAATACGAGCGATCACCTAAATTAACACACCCGAACAGCGTAAGATCCAACATGTCAGAAGCAAGTTTGTTTGCGTTCAATTCGCCATACACATAATATTTTCCAGAATATAATGGAATAAATCCGCCAGGTTTCATTGCTTACGCGATTAAGGTCTGTTTTTAACAGAATTTTAATGTAACAATATTTATTTTTAGGCATCTAAAAAGATTTCATGCGATTATTTGGTAATAATCTGCCTGATTTTTTAATACCCACCTTAAATTCAAATCATGGAAACCCCATGCAACTTCTTAAAAATAATGTAGTTATAGTGATTACTCTTCTAATAGGCTTAAACTATGCCCAGCAAAAACCGATAGGTACTCTCTCAATCGCAGATTGTGTGGCTATGGCCCTCAAAAACAATCCCCAGTTAAAGGGACTGGAAGGAGTGCTTCAAAATGGAAGAGGGAATTTAATGGCCAGCAGGGCTGGTCAGCTTCCACAGTTAAATTTCCAGACACAGATTTACGGTAATAACGGCTCCGGAATTTCCTCACCATCATATTCTTCCTCTTATTCTGCAAATCTTCAGGTTCAGCAACTTATCTATGATTTTGGCAAAACATCATCAAAAGTTTCCAGTGCGCAAAGCCTTTATAATGCAGCCCAATACGATTCGGCTACTACAATTCAGAATCTGATTACATCTACCTTTATGGCATACATAAATTTACTGGAGAGCCGATCAGTAGTGCAAATCAATAGGGAAGCTCTGAAACAAACAGAGGATCACCTGAACAAAGCCCAGATTCTCTATGATGCTGGGCGGGGTTTAAAATACGATGTTGTAAAGGCCAGTGTTGATAAGGCGAATGCGGATCTGAACCTTAGTAAAAGCAGAAATGCAGAACGCATAAGTCTTCTGCAGCTTCAGAATCTCACAGGTGAAATCATTGACAGTGCCGTTTTGCTTGTTGATACTGTCTTTATACGATCAGATCTTCCACCTGCAGATTCGGCCATAATTATGGCCCTGCAAAACCGATCTGAGCTTCAATCATTAAATATGAAACTACAGTCCACCAATGCCCGTCTGACATCGGCAAAACGTGCCCGCTTACCATCACTTACGGCAACTGGAAGTTATGGATATAAGGTTTCCGATTTTGCGTTAGAGAATCTGCCGCCTTCATGGAATATTGGAGCCATACTATCTGTCCCGCTCTTTACCGGTGGTGCTCAAAAGGGTGCTATCGAACAGGCTGATGGAGAGATAAAAAATGTGGAAGCGTCATTAATTACTGCCAGACAGGCGATAATTCTTGATGTTCAACAGCAACTCTCCTCTTGTACAGAAGCAATCGAGCGAGTCGACATCAGCGACAAAGCGATTGAAAAGGCAAAACTTGCGCTTTCCTTAGCCCAGGAGCGGTATTATGTCGGAAGCGGCAATGCGATTGAGGTCTCAGATGCGGAAATTGCTTTTGAAAATTCAAAAATCGCTCAAATTCAAGCCAGGTGCGATTATCGTATAGCCAAATTTAAACTCTCCCGTGCTATGGGGATCAACCTCTTTACAAACACCAAGATGGAATAGACTCAAATGAAAATTAAAAAACAGTTATGGTATATAGTAATTATCTGTGCAATTTCAGGGGTTATGATTCCAAGATTTTTAGCATCGAAACCAGAGATTAAAAGAACAGGACGTTCTGATAACCGCAGAAACATGATTACTGATGTTTCAGTCTATATTGTTAAACATAAGTCTGTTACTGATAAGATCATCAGTACCGGAAGCATCATGCCAAACGAACAGGTTGATCTTAAAAGTGAAGCATCAGGAAGAATTGTCATGCTCAATATCAAAGAAGGTACTGCTGTAAGTAAGGGTCAATTATTGGTTAAAATAAACGATTCAGATCTTCAGGCACAGCTTCTTAAAACTAATGCCGCCTTAAAACTTGCTCAGGACAGAGAAAAACGTCAGAAGCTTTTACTTGACAAGGAAGTCATCAGTACTGAAGACTATCAGTCTTCGCTAAAAGATCTCGAATCATGCAAAGCGGATATTGCTCTGATAACTTCACAGATTCAGAAAACTGAAATCAGATCTCCTTTTGGCGGGACAATTGGACTTCGCTCAATCAGTGAAGGCGCTTATATCAGTGTGGGAACACAGATTGCCAGCCTGATCTCACTGACCCCGCTAAAAATAGATTTTTCAGTACCGGAGCGTTATTACGGTAATATCAGACCAGGAACAAAATTAACCTTTACTATACAGGCAAGCACAAAACTTTACCACGCTCATGTTTATGCTGTGGAACCCAAAATTGACGAAACTACCAGATCCGCACAGGCACGTGCAATATGTGATGATCCGGACAGCTCCGTTGCACCGGGTTTTTTTGCCAGAGTCGAACTTGTTATTAGCACAAAACCCGATGCCATTGCCGTACCCAGTCAATCGCTGGTGCCTGATATAATAGGCCAGAGAGTCTATTGTATACGTCAGGGAAAAGCCGTCGCAACCCCTGTGAATACCGGTATTAGAACAGAAACAACAGTTGAAATCACTGGTGGACTTTCTGTCGGAGACTCTGTTGTAACAACCGGAGTTGTAATGTTGCGTCCCAATATCGCAGTAAATGTTACTGGAGTTGAAGAATAATCATGAAGTTTTCCTCACTTTTTATCAATCGCCCTGTACTTGGAATCGTCACAAATATCGTAATTACAATTTTCGGTATAGCATCATTCAACATGCTCGGAGTGAGAGACTATCCCGCAGTTGACCCACCCATAATTAATGTACAGACAACTTATGGCGGTGCCAGTGCAGAAGTTGTTGAAGCCAAGATAACCGAACCACTGGAAGAATCAGTAAACGGGATATCAGGAATCCGTTCTCTTACATCTTCCAGCGCAACCGGAAGAAGCCGTCTGACTGTGGAATTCAATCTTGGAACCGATCTGGAAGCTGCTGCAAATGATGTTCGTGACCGCGTATCACGTGCAATGCGCAACCTTCCTCCAGATGTAGATAATCCGGTTGTTGCCAAAGCAGATGCGGATGCTTCACCTATCATTTTCATGACTGTACAAAGCAACAAACGCACCTCTATCGAGTTATCCCAAATAGCAAATGATGTAATCAAAGAACGTCTTCAAACCATAAATTTTGTCAGCTCTGTCAATATCTGGGGAGAAAAAAAACTTGCCATAAGGTTTTGGCTTGATCCTACCCAGATGAGGGCACATGGAGTTACCGTTCAGGATGTTAAAACTGCTCTTGACAAAGAAAATGTCGAGCTTCCTTCCGGTCAGATTGAAGGTTTGTCAACAGAACTGACCGTTCGCACTATGAGCGGTCTGAGCAGTCTTGATGATTTCAAAAAGCTCATAGTCATTGAAAATAATGGCGATCTGGTAAGAATGAGAGATATCGCAGAGGTTGTGGAAGGAGCCGAAGACGAAAAGACCATTATGAAACGTGATGGAGTTCCCATGCTTGGCATAGTAATCCTACCCCAGGCTGGTGCCAACACTATTGCCATTGCAGATGAATTTTATAAGCGCCTTAAACATTTGAAAAAAGACCTTCCATCAGATGTAAAAACAGACATAGCATTTGACACTACAGTTAATATCCGCAAGTCGATATCTGAGGTTATGGAAACCATATTTATAGCATTCATTCTTGTTGTTTTTGTTATCTTTGGGTTTCTAAGAAACTGGCGTGCCACACTTATTCCGGTTCTTGCCATACCGGTTTCTTTGATCGGGACATTTTTCATAATGGCAATATGCGGATTTTCTATTAACATACTTACTTTGCTAGGAATAGTATTGGCAACCGGTCTTGTTGTCGACGATGCCATAGTTGTTCTGGAGAACATTTTTAACAAAATAGAACAAGGGCATACCCCTCTGGATGCTGGCCATCTTGGAGCATCGGAGATTTTCTTTGCCATAATCTCTACAACGGCAGCGATCTTTTCTGTGATGATGCCGGTTATTTTCATGCAGGGCACAACCGGACGGCTTTTCAGAGAATTTGGTGCTGTTGTAGCTGGATCAGTTATCCTCAGCGCGTTTGTATCATTATCTATCACACCGATGCTCTGTACCAGACTTCTTCACAAGCACGATAACCATGAACACTCTTTTTACGCCAGAACTGAACCATTCTTCATTTGGATCGTTAATGGCTATAGAGATTCCCTCATTTCATTTATGCGTCATCGTAGAATTGCTTTTCTTATCTTCGGGTTGGCAACTGTCATGATCGTTGCAATCTATATGGTGCTCCCCCGTGAACTTGCTCCCATGGAGGACCGCAGCCGCATTAATATCTCATCAACAGCTCAGGAAGGTGCATCATTTGAGTACACAGTAGCCTACTCAGATAAAATTGCAAATCTTATCGATAAGATTGTTCCTGAAAAAGAATCCATGATACAAAGAATTCCCGGAGGCTACGGTTCAGGTGGAGTCAATTCTACTGCTTTTCGTATGACATTGAAGGAACCAGCTCTGAGAAAACGTACTCAGAATCAGATTGCACTATCGATTATGAAACAATGCCGTTCATTGACTGGTGTACGAACCATGGTTTCACAGGAACCGACAATTGGCGATCGAAGAGGCGGGCAACCTGTACAATACATAATTCAGGCACCAAATATGGAAAAATTAAGGGAAATAATACCAAAATTTCTGTTAGAGGTTTCTCAAAACCCTACTTTTCTGGGAAATGATGTCGATTTGAAATTTAACAGACCGGAACTTCAGATCACTATAGATCGGGAAAAAGCCAGGGATCTGGGGGTTTCTGCTTCAGATGTTGCTCAGGCACTATCGCTTTCCCTTTCCGGACAGAAATATGGATATTTTGTTCGTAATGGAAAGCAGTATACTGTCATCGGTCAGTTCTCACGGGAAAATCGTGACAAACCAATAGACCTCATGACTATTTCTGTTAGAAACAAGTATGGAAAATTCATACAGCTTTCAAATCTCATTTCAATTAAAGAAACAAGTAATCCTCCCCAGATTTTTCATTATAACAGATATGTGTCTGCCACAATTTCCGCAGGCCTTGCCCCAGAAAAGACGATCGGTGATGGAATCGCCGAAATGGACAGAATCAAAAAGAAAGTTCTGGACCATTCATTTTCTACCGATCTTGGCGGGATCTCGCGTGATTTTGCAGAAAGTTCCTCCAATGTAGTGTATTCTTTTCTCTTTGCGCTTGTACTTATCTATCTTGTACTTTCTGCACAATTCGAAAGTTTCAGGCATCCGTTTACAGTCATGCTTACCGTGCCTTTAGCTCTTGCCGGAGCACTCTTTTCACTCTGGTATTTTCATCAGACGCTCAATATTTTCAGTCAGATTGGAATAATCATGCTGATCGGTCTGGTTACCAAAAACGGAATTCTCATTGTGGAATTTGCGAATCAGAGGCGTCATTCAGGTATGAAACTTTTTGATGCTGTCATTAGTGCATCAGTTTCCCGTTTCCGTCCTATAATTATGACCAGCCTGACGGTTATGCTTGGGTCTTTACCCATCGCACTTGCCCTCGGAGCAGGAGCAGAGAGCCGTATTTCCATGGGAATAGTTATTATCGGAGGCCTGCTGTTTTCCCTGGTTCTTTCTCTTTATGTTATCCCGGTCATGTACACATATCTGTCTGAATCCGACAAAAAGTTTGATGAAAAACAAAAACTACTGCAACAAACAGCAACTGTAAATCAGACAGCAAAAGCCGGGTAATTCCCGGCTGTATTACAGGGATTAATTCTCACCAACATTTCTCGTATAAACCGACTTCAAATCTTATCAACTCAACAAGTTGAATTTCTATATCCGTCTCAGCTGCAATATTCAGATTAAAAATTTCTTTTCTTTATTTCACATTAAATGTACAATTCATATTTCCACATATTTATCCATATTAGATGGAAAAGGAAACAAGTAAAAATGGTAGCTTCAATTACCACCATTTACGATGAACTGCAGGCGGAGCAACTCCGGAAAATAGACTCTTTTATTGAGTTTCTTAAGAAAAGTTCCTGTACACTGAGAAAGATGGACACTCTAACAGTTCTTCACCAGGCACAAAGGATTTGGGGTTCTGTTCCCAAAAAAGTTCAATTCTACATCTCAGAAAAACTGGATGTAAGTATAACAGAGATTGAAGCGCTCATTAATTTCTATGAATATTTCACAAAGGAGGCGTCCGCTAATGCATCTCTTTCGGTCAGACAGGTATGAAGTTTAAAACTGAATTTCAAGGTTCTTTTCAGATTCACATTCAGAGAACAACTATTACCTGCATTCGAAAATCAGGGAACCGCTAAACTGGATAATTCAACCAGTCTGCTGAATTATCCAGTTTAAAGCGACTATCAGCCTGTAAATTATGACATAAGCAAAAATAATATTCCATGGATGGTCGCAAAGATAAATCCGGAACTCTGAAGAAATGACTTTTTTACCTTCCCCAGTATGTATTAATAAATAAAGCCGCCGGCAGCAAATAAAATTTCGTGTTTTTCGTGCTTTTCGTGGTTACTCTTATTCTGGCTTGGTTTCAGTGTTATAACGGCTGCAATATCAATCGTCAAATTTGCCGGACACTACTGATAACAGATTAGTATTATCGAAGATGTTTTTTATCTCTTCTCCAAACCCTGTTTCTCTTTTGTGTTCTTTCTGGTGAGGTTTCGAATGTAAAACACCATATTATTATCTACAAATTTAACCGAACATTCAGTAGTAACAGGTCCAATCGAATTATGCATTCATTACATTAGCACCTGAAAATTGTTCTACTTTAACTCATTTAATAGTATTGACATTGTGAATGTGTTGATTTATCTTTTCGATGTTTCACCATTCTCCGGAGTTAAAAAAATGACAAAATTTCAGGTAATTATGTTGCTTGGTGCCATTGTTTTAAATGCAAACACTCCCCCGGATTCCTGTATTTCAAAAACATGGTTTCCGGACGGTCCTGTAGGTACTGTTGTGCAAAGCGGTGGTAAAGTCTATTTCTGCGGTAGTTTTGAATATGTAGGTCCAGTCAGTACCAGTGGTGAGCCACATAATAACATAGCCGCTCTCGATGCAAAAACTGGTGCAGTTACCGTTTGGGACCCTAAAGCCAATGGTATTATAAGAGATCTCAAAGTAATCGGTAATTCCGTTTATGTTATCGGTGATTTCGATAGTATTGGTGGGAAACCACGGAATTATCTGGCAGCCATAGATGCAACGACCGGTAAAGCCACTGACTGGAACCCTGGTTTATCAGAGGAAGGTATGCCTATCTATGCACTAGCATTTAATGGCAACACTATCTATATAGGAGGCGACTTCCTATTCGAAGATCAGGTAAGAACAATTATGGCCTTTGATGCAACAAACGGCAAAGCTACCGATTGGAGCCCGGATAAAAACCCTGACAGATTTAAAAACATAACCGATGACATACCAGTGGATTACATTGTCTTTGATATAGCCATATCTTCCGATGGCAAAATTATTTATGCAAGCGGATCTTTTTGACAGTCTGGGCGGACAACCACGGAGAAATTTTGCTGCAATCGATGCTCAGACCGGTAATGCTATCGATTGGAACCCAAATCCACATGGAGTCATAAATGCCATCGCAGCATGCCAAAATATCGTTTATGTAGGTGGTGAATTCGACAATATTGGTGGAGTAAAAAGACGAAATATGGCCGCTCTCGATGCTTCAACCGGTAAAGCCCTCAATTGGTACCCTGATCCCAATGGAAAAATATATTCAATAGCGGTCAGTCAAAACATAGTCTATGTAGGTGGAGATTTTGACAGCATTGCAGGAAAAGCACGAGCAGAAATCGCCGCTCTTGATGCTCAGACTGGAGAACTCCTCGATTGGAACCCTGATTTGCACTTCAATGTCAGCTGCATTGAGATTAGCGGTAATACAATATACGTCGGTGGCTATGACCCCTATGGCTCAAGCAAATGCCATCCTTACTTAGCCCAGTTTGGTGAATACGAGCCAGCTCCAATACAACATTATTCACATGAAAGATTTCCCTCTGACAATCAGTTCAATTTTACATTCACAAAAAATGGCTCCTTTCAATACAAGCTTTCTCAAAAAGAAAAAGTTTCTCTGCAACTCTTCGATATAAAAGGCAGAAAAATAGCTGAATTATTAAACGAAAATCAGTTCTGCGGGTATCATTCGGTAAAACTGCCTTCAGATAAAATTACATCCGGAGCATTTCTGGCGGTTTTGAAAATTGGCAATTCTGCAGTTAAAAGAATGTCTTTTGTGATAAGATAAAAATTATTTCGCATGGCCTTAGTTTTTTTATACTTGCTAAAGCAGAAAAAAACAAATAAAACCGGATAATTCAACGTGCCTGCTGAATTATCCAGTTTAAAGCGACAATCAGCCTGTAAATTATGGCTATAAGTGATAATAATATCCCATGGATGGCCGCAACGATAAATCCGGAATTCTGAAGAAATGACTTTTTGACCTTACCCCGTTTGTAGTAAAAAAGAAACCCGCCAGCAGCAAATAAAAGGATTTTCAGAACAGTTCTGAAAATTGAAACAATCCGAAACCGTTCGAAAAATTTAGGCATAAATCTCCCCTGATAATGTGGTGAAAGCGACTTGGATTAATGCGTTAATATACATTACCGCATGGTTTTTTGTTAAATGACAGATTGTTTGGAATTTTCAATATTTATGGGATTTTCTGTCGAGACATTTCTGGGAAATGCCAACTTGAAGTGATTACCGAATTGATCGGTTTCCACCCAGATCCGCCCTTTGTGAGCATTCATAACCATTCTGCAAAAAAAACAACCCCAACCCCTTTGAATATTGGGAGTGGTGATTTTCAATTCGTGCATATTTTTCAAAAAGGACCTCCCGTTCCTTTTCTGGAATGGCAATACCGGAGTTAAAGAAACAAATCAAGTTTTCCTTTTCATCGGCATGGAAACTCATCTCAACTTTCCCTTTTCTTGGAACATACTTGGCGGCATTACTGAAAAGGTTCTGCATAACTCTTTCCAAAAGATAAACATCCGCATAGATGCTGAATTTTTCCTGAGAGGGAATTATTACCGGATGAATCTCTTTCTCATCAAAAAGAGTGTTGACTGAAAATTTATCAGCTAAAGATGAAATATAGTTGACATCAAGATGCTCAGCTCTGACCACCAGTTTTCCTTCATCCATTTTAGCTATATCCAGCAGATTGGATGCCAGACTGACTATATCAGAACAGGTCTCACTCACTACATCCAGAACCCTCTTTACCTTATCATCCTGCTCAAATTTCCGTCCCAGATATTGAAGATTTCCTTCGATTCCAGCAGCGTAATTTTTGATGTCATGTACTAGTGTTCCACTGAGTACCCCTTTAACCCTCTCCGATTCCACCAGTTTGATATTTGCCTGCTCCAGCTGACGGTTTTTTTCCATCATGTCATGAGTTTGCTGTTTAACTTTGTTATCCAGATCACGGTTAAGCTGCTTATATTTCTCCATCAAATAGGCATTTTCAAATAGAATTCCTGCATGAGCAGAAAGTATCTGCGCGGTTTTTACTGCACTTTCAGAAAATAAACCGGCGACTTTATCATTACCCAGATATACACATCCTAAAAAGTCATCTTCCCGATAGATAGGAACACAGAGAACTGAACGGATACGTTCAGTTTCTTTACCATCCCTGATATATTGCTCACCATCACTTATCAGAACAACCTGTCTGCTTTCTTCTGCTCTGGTAACAATTTCCATTGAAATCACAATGGCACCATCTTTTAGTATTTTTCCCTGAAAATCCAGTTTCAGCATGCATTTTAAGACATTATCCTGTCCCTTTACAAAAATACAACCGTACTGAGCCCCGGTAGCCTTGATCATTCCTGAAAGTATCTGATTAAGCAGAACCGAAAAATCAGTGATTGCTGAAATTGATGAACTTATCTGAAGAAGAGTATCAAATCGTATCTGATTTGAGTTTTCTGCCTGATTCAGAGAAATTCTGGTGGTATCCTCAAGAAATTTCTTACGATTTTGAGGGGTTATTTTGTCCAGAATCTTTTGAGCTTCCAGAAGAGCACCACATTGCCTGAAGATTCTGAATGCCTCATCAAAGTGATCAGTCGCAATTCCCGGGAGATTGCATTTTTCATTAAAAAGTCCCAGATCACGATAAGCCCTGGCTTCATCAATTTTCATCTGAAATCTGTGGGAATAAGCAATTGATTTTTTAATAAAATAGCTGGCTAATCCGTTTCTTTTGTATACCAGAGACAAGTACCATCCCAGAAATCGGTAAGCTTCACACCGGTATGCTCTGTAATGCCATGAGGATAAGATGAGCATGAATAATGAGTGGCGCAAAGTGGAAATCGCCTTTTTACGCCCCTTGTTAGTCGTACATTTATCTTTGCTGTTCAGGATATCTCTGACAGCAAGTTCACATGATAATGAAAAAACCGGAACGGCATATTCATAATTAAACCAGACACTTTTATAAATTGAAAGCAGCTCGGAGCTTAAATGCCATGCTTGAGAATAATTTTCCTTTAATAATTCATACTCCAGTCTCAGAATTTTTATGCGAGACATAATAAAAAACGGAGTGTTAGAATCTGAAATCAACTGGGATTTTGATTCTTTCTGCATGTCAGCTTTGGTATCCATTTGGCATTCCAGAAGATTTCTGGCAGCCAGAAATGTTTTGCTTTCCAGAGTATCGTGAGTATAATTGACCAGTGATATAGCATGTGTAATATATTTCATGGCTCTGTTTAAATCGCCCTTTAGATAATGGGTTTTCCACAGATGCTCCAGACAAAGCAATTGATTGATATTGTCACCGTTAGCCTTGAATTCACTAATACTTTCCAGAAGAGTATCTTCGCTCTCTTTCCATCTTGCACTGTAATAATGTAAAATTCCATGGATTGCACTGGTACCGGCAACAAGATTTTTCCAGCCAGCCTTTTTTATGTGTTTAATTAACTTATCAATTTTATCAGATGCTCTGCTTTTAATGTGGATCTGATATGAGATGACCGCATGCTGCAACTCTGTTTCAGTTTTTTCCATACATTTGCCGGTAATTGCAGAAAGGTTCAATGCCAGAAAGTGCGGATAAAAGCAGGAATTTATATCTGTAAAAGATAATGCATACGAATACTTATTAAGTATTTTTATTCCCAGTCTTCTTCTTTGATTGTCACTTCTTGGTATAAAAAGCCTTAAAGGCGATTGGAGAATCAGATGGAATAATATCTGTAAAAAAGTATTCAAAGGGAATCTTGATTTATTTGTACAGAATGGAATTCCCAGCATTGCCAAAGCTCTGCGGAAGCAGTCCTGAGCTTGCAGATATTCACCGATATTAAGATGTATACATCCGACTTTAAATAATATTTCACTGTTTTCAATCGGATTATCACCATTTCCGGCACTGTGATTATTGTATATCAGCAGAGCCTGCTCATACTTTCCATTCAGCATCAATGCTTCAGCCAGAGCCAGTTCGATATTTCTTCTGTTTGCATTGATACTTTTATCATCAGTGCAGAGCTTATCTATCAGATTCAAAGCATTACTGTAATAATTTGTAGCTAAATCATAGGCTGCCTTATCAACTGCGTATTGTGCTGCTTTTAATGAAAGATCAACTGCTTTTTCGAATTTGGAAGTTTTCCGGTAAGTCTCGGCAGCATCGAAAAGATACTCCACTTTTGTATTACTAAGGGCTTCATACTCAACTGCCAACGCTTCACAAATGCATGCTTTTTCCTGATCGGGAATGCATGTCAGCAGTACTTCCTGAATTTTATCGTGTGAAAATCTCACCTCACCTTTAAAATTAGTAACCAGAAGCCCCTCAGATTCCAGTTTCTTAAGTATTATTTTGGATTGTGATTCATCAAATGCTCCAATTTCCTCCAATATCTGAAGCTCCAGCCTTCCACCCATCAGGGAACCGATCTTTAGAAAATGAAGCTCTCTTTCCGATAAATTGGAAAGTTTATGCTTTATAAGACTTACCGAATCCAGATTACCAGGTATTTCACTGATCAACTCAGGAATAAAAACCCAGTTTTCCTTTACTTTCCTGATAATGGAGGAATCCAGCAGATATCTCAGCATCTGAATCAGCATGAATGGATTTCCATTACATTTATGCTCAAGTACTTCTATCAGAATTTCCTCATTTTTTACCTGATCAAAAATCGAATAAACCAGCCATACCATCTCATTTCTGGACAAAGGCTGAATTATCATCAATTTATCGGCAATTTCAGCTATCGAATATCTAAAAATCGGCTTGCCGCTCTTACCTTCTGTTTTACAGGCAAAAATCATCATTTTTGGAGATTCACTCTTTTTGAATCTCATCAGAAAATCAAATGAAAGAGAATCGATCCACTGTAAATCATCGATCACCAGAATAATGGGAAATGATGTACAAATCATATCCAGTATCGAAATCAGTATATGACAGATTCTTTCTGCCCCAGACTCCTTTTCCAGTTGCTCAGATGTGTTAACCGAATCAAAATAACCTTTCAATTCAGGAATTACAGAACAGATGACTGCGGAATAGTCCGAAAATATAGTATTGAGATTTTTTCTAAGTAAAACTTTATCCCTGGAATCCTTATCTTGAATTTTAGTCAAAAATTCAAGCATCAGACTTCTGATGGTCGAATAAGGCTGATTGGGGGTGAATCGATTGCATCTGGCAGAAACTACATATACAGAATCAATCTGTTGATTTGAAAGAAATTTTCTTATGATCTCAGATTTGCCAATACCAGCCACTCCACTTAGCAGAAATGAAGAGCTTTCTTTTTGCATTAAAGCAGCAAGCCCTTTATTGAGAATTTCAATCTCTTTTTCCCTGGCTATAAAAAAGTGAAATCTGCTTACTGCAAAGATAGCATCTTTTTCTCCGGGAACCAACTCCTGTGCTAAAGACTCATTCTGAATAATGCTGAGGGCTGTTTTGAGGTCGTATTTCAATCCTATTGCTGTCTGATAACGCTCTTCAGGTGTGGTACGAAGGGCTTTAAGCAGTATCTCATTTATATAATAAGGAACATTTCTAATAGGCTCAAGCTCAGTCTTGAGCATGAAATCCAGCAGTTCCTCAATTGTACCGTTCTGGGTAGTAAAAGGAAAACGATTGGAAAGCAACTGATACAGTATAATACCAACACAATAAAGATCTGATCTGGTATCCACCTTGAATCTGGTAAAACCAGTCTGCTCTGGGGAAAGATAAGGATAAGTACCAACCATTAATCCATCCTGACGACGGGAAAACTCCTCCTCCGTCATACACATGCTCAAATCATAGATCTCCACCCCCCTGTCTTCTCTGACAAAAATATTACCTGGATGCAGATCCCCATGAACTATTCCCCTTGAATGTATATGCTCAATAGCTTCCACAAGCTGGATTACCATTTTAAGCTTTTCAGCAATACTAAGAGTTATTTTAGCTGCGAAGAATCTTTGAAGTGTTGTACCTTTTCGGTACGGATAGATGATGGAAACTGAAGTATCAATGTCCTCTGATGACAATGGCTTAAAAATGTTGGGATGATCGAAAGTACTGATAAATTCCAGCTCACGTTTATAGCGATTCCTTTTGCCCAGCTCAAAAGAAGAATCGTTAAAATCACAGGATTTCATTAAATACTGTTCATTACCGTTTCTTGACTTAACAACTAACAACCGGTGGTTTTCGTTACTGAGCAGGCAATTCACGATTTCATATTCACTACTGGACATAAACCTATACCTTCTTCTGTATACCAGTATTGTTCTTGCACACTACTACCAAAGTTGATCCTCTGCCCTTAACACCGGCAATATTATCAGCCAAAATACGGTCTAACTCATAATCTATTTTGGGAAATAAACAAAAACCATGAATAAACATTATAATAACGTGGTCAAGATAAGTCAATGAAAGAAATAGCAGTATCTTGTTAATTTTGCAATAGATACCAAGAAAAATCACCTGCGCAATTTAATGTGTGAAATTGCCCATGCATATAAAAGATACCCGCAAAGCCCTAAAAGAGAACTAAAACAAACAAATAGTATCTGTTCAAAATGTTTGTTTATCTCTCTTTTAATCAAGCATGCTGTGATAATAATTTGAGGAATTTTGAGCAAAAAAGCCGCTCGTACTTGAGCCAGGTTTACCCTCTATAGCTCTTACGAAGGAGGTCGAAACATTAGCGGCCCTTTTTGATTCAATTTTGAACAGATTCTAAATAAGCATTTTTTTCCCCGATAATTCACTTACAGTGGCAGCATTGTGTTTTCACTTAGAATAAAGCAGTTCTTTCTTGTAATCAGAAAATCACTGAAATTCAGTTCCGGAAACAACATAGAAACCAGCTCAGAAGGTTTACAGGAATAAGGAGGCTGAATTGAAAGTAGTGCATCAAAACCGCGGTAACCACTATTAATGTTAAGTTCTATAATGCCTGGCCGGATATCCTTTATCTTCTGCTCACCTTTCTTTTCAACCGTTACCTCGGCGTGGTCTCTTGCAAGCAAAAGCCTGATTCTGTCTTTAATTTCGTCAACACTATTGTCAGATAATAACTCAAAATGATATAGTACAGAAACAATTGATGAATTCAGTGATGGTTCATTGCCTGTTAATTTTAAAAAGCCGGTAATATGAATATCCTCAGGTAGAAATGAGTTAACAAGTTTGATATCGGTATCAAAAGGTTCAACTGTAACTATATCAAAAGCTTCTCTTTCTCCAATGACTGCGAATGGAAGAGGCGGTCCAAAGGAAATTTTCACATGAGGATTAAAACCATTGGAATAAGCCAGTTTTACACCAGACATCAGAAAAGCACGGTGAATCAGCGAGACCATATCCATATGCCCTAAGAAACGTAACGCTCCGCTTTTCTTATAACTGAAACGATATGAAAATGCCTCTTGCTGAACCAGTTTATTCAAATCGGGATCTTCTGAAATATCCTCTCTCTGTGAGTGGATTTTTTCTGATTGCAATATATTTTTCAATTGCTGATTGCAGACTCCGCAACCTTTACATCCATCATTACGGCAATCCCCCGTAGGTATCTGTTCAAAGGCTCTTTGTGCCTCCTGCAAAAGAAACTGTTCTGAAACACCCGTGGAAACAGCTGCCCATGGTAGTTTCATCGATGATGGTAACTTTTGAAGGTAAATATTCAGATTCATTTCCAGATTCTGTGCTGCAGAAATCCATCTGTCAAAATTGAAACATTCATCCCAGCCATCAAAACGGGCACCATTTTTCCAAGCCTGATAAATCAGATCTCCAACAGATCTGTCACCTCTGGCCATTACTGTTTCCAGAAGAGTTATCTGAGGATCACGGTATGATACCTTGGTATTTTTTAAATTCCGTAAAGCACGTTTTATATAAATACTTCTCTCTAACAGTGTTTCAGTGCAAACCATCGGTTCTCTTCCAAATGGAGTATGAGCCTTTGGAGAAAAAGGAGAAATGGCTACATGCACTTCCCTTCTTTTCGATTTGGCCTTTACCATCGAAGAAATCATGGTAACCATCTGAACAATTGCATCGATATCATCCATCGATTCTGTGGGGAGGCCTACCATAAAATAGAGCTTAAGGGTCTGTACATTACGGTTCAACAGACGTTTGACTGTTTCATAAATCATTTCATCAGTAAAATCCTTGTTGATCACTTTTCTCAGCCGCATACTCCCGGCTTCGGGTGCAATGGTTATAGATGATGTTGAGGTAACAGTCTGATAAAGATCCATTTGAGCATCATTCAATGCATCAATTCTGGTTGATGGCAAACCTAAGGAGATATGTTTTTTCTTTTTGATCTCCCTGGCTGCCTCCAAAAGTGATGAGAAACATGAATAGTCAGCTGTAGACAGACTTAGTAAACCAACATCTCTCCACCCTGTGGCATCGATACCTGATCGAATCTGATTAATAATATCAAGAGCAGCTCGTTCTCTTACAGGTCTGTAATTTATTCCGGCAGAACAGAATCTGCACCCTCTGCTACATCCTCTCATGACTTCCACAGATAGTCTTGAATGAACTACTTCGATTAACGGAACAACCGGTTTTTGAGGATAATTTTCACTTTCCAGTAAAGCTATCTTTGCAGCTGTAACTACTTTATGGCCGTCAACCGGAACCAGAAAATCTCCGTTTTTTCTTGTATTAAAAAGTGAGGGCACATAAACTCCCGGAATTTCCGAAAGCTTTTCCAGTTTCTGATTTCTTGACAATCCCTCTCTTTTTGCACTTTCCAGAACTGTACAAATATTCACAACAGTCTGTTCTCCATCCCCCAGTGCAAATGCATCAACAAAATGAGCAAGTGGTTCAGGATTACCTACACAGGGTCCACCAGCAATAATAACCGGTTCATCTTCAGAGCGATCCTTACCAAAAACACTTATCCCTGAAAGATCCAGCATATTGATCAAATTTGTAAATTGCAATTCGTATTGAACGGAAAAACCAACCCAGTCTGCTTCCCTGACTGCAGAAAAATATTCCAGTGTATACAGGGGAATCTGCATCTCGCGCATCAGTTTTTCAGCATCGGCCCATGGAGTGAAACACCTTGAAAGTGCCCAACTATCTCTTTTATTCACAATGTGATAGAGTATCTGCAACCCGAAATGCGACATCCCTATGTCATAGAGATCCGGAAAGCATAACACTCCATGCAGATTGATTTTTTTTAAATCTTTTCTGATAATATTCAGTTCTGCGCCTGTATAGCGCACCGGTTTTTCCACGAAAGGAAGAAATTGTCTTTCGATAATATCTGCAAGTTTTTCCATTTAATAAGAACCGACTTTGAAATAAGTTTGAAGATTAAAAGAGGTGTTTCCTTGTATCATTTACTAATAACAAACACAATAAATAAGACTTGAGGTTATTCAGCACAAATAATTGTGGAAAAAAACAATTATCTTCCTTTTTCCAGACGTTCCGCTAAAAAAAGTGGTAAATGGTTTTCCCTTATTTTTTTCTGAGTTTCACGGTAATCGTAATTCACCCGAAAAAGGTTTATCTCTGAGGTTTCAGAATCATAAATAGCATAGCAGGAACGTGAATCAAAATCTCTGGGTTGTCCTACACTTCCGACGTTTATCAGGTAGTAATTGTCTTTATCAATCTCAATCCGGTGATCAGAATGAAGAATGATCTTTTCCTCATCCTGAATAAGTATCGAAGGCCAGTGAGTATGTCCTATAAAATTTAATGGATGAACCAGACTGTTAAAAGCCTCAAATACTGCATCCTCACTATCAGGAAAAACATAAACCCATTCCTGAGGATTTGAAGGTGATGAATGAGTAAAAAACATCTCATCCTTTTCAATGGTAAGAGGAAGTGAAGACAGATATTCCTGAGCAATGCTGGAGATGTTCTGTTTTGTCCACTCCATCGCAGCGAATGCATGAAAAGTGAAATTCTGTGTATCGATTTTGCCAATAGCCGCATAATCATGATTTCCGGCCACACACAAGTCCACATTTTCTCTAATCAGTTCCACACACCTTTCCGGATCAGGATAATAGCCGACAATATCCCCCAGGCAGATTATGGAATCAACCGATTTTCCCCGGATATCGTTGAGAACCGCAATAAGGGCCTCAAGGTTTCCATGTATATCAGAAATCATTGCATATTTCATTAATTAAACCTGTTATCCAGACTACTGCTGTTAAGAGCCTGGTTTAATGCTAAAATAGTTATTCTACTAACTCAAATATTATATTAAAACAGATACGTATTGCAAATATAATATTCCCCTATCCAGGGATAGAACGATCACATATACAAAAATTTATAACAGGACTGAGGTCAACTGCTGATTTATGACTGATAACAGTAACAATAACCTCTCCAGAGGTCATTCTGGTGATTTTGCTGAAAAGATTGAAAAATTAAGAAATCATATCATTCCAGCCTCTTCAGTGCTTATTCTAACTCACGATTATCCTGACCCTGACTGTCTGGCATCAGCCTTTGGTATTTACCATCTACTTTCATTCTGGGGAATCAAATCATCAGTTATCTCTTTCGGAGGATTTGTGGGACGGGCTGAAAACCGGGCTATGATCCGATTTCTCAATATAAGTACCGTACCATTTGTTTTAACCGAAGTTAATGATTTTGAAAGGATTATACTGGTTGATTCTTTTCCTGGAAAAGGCAATGTCTCTCTTCCCAAGACAACTCCGGTGCATGCAGTGATAGACCATCACCCTAACGATCCGCTTCCGGGTTCAACATTTTTCTTTGATATTAGAAAAGATTACGGTGCCACATCAACCATTATCACCAAATATCTTCTGGAGGCACACTGTCCGATTACACCCAAATTGGCAACTGCTCTTTTTTACGGCATCAAGACCGATACCGGTGATATGCGAAGAGAAGTATCCCCTCATGATCTTGAATGCTATAAATTCCTTTTTGATATTATGGATCACCGTCTGCTCTCGAGAATTGAAAATCCTGACCGTGATGTGGAGTTTTTTAAGATACTGCACCGTGCAGCAGAATCAGCTGTTACTTATGATACTATCGGTTATACACATCTGGGAACTGTGACCACGCCCGATTATATTGCTGAAATGGCGGATCTGTTTCACAGTCTGGAAAAACTGGAATGGATGATCTGCTCGGGTCTTTTTAAAAATCAAATCTTTTATTCGTTGCGTTCCAAAAACAATGATAATGCCGGAGTAAATGCAGAACGGCTGGCAGCGATTTTGGGCGGTAGCGGTGGTGGGCATTCCAGAGTTGCAGCAGGAAGAATACCTATCGAATCTGATAATGCAAATAAAATTCTTGAGAAATTCGAATATACGATGAAAGAAGTTTTTGGGATTACAGGTGTATCCGAAGAGAATCTCTTGTAAACCCATGACAATATGACAGGAGTCAAGATATGTGGGATTATACAGACAAAGTTCGTGATCATTATCTGCATCCGCGTAATGTGGGTGAGATCGAAAATCCCGACGGTTTTGGAGAAATTGGAAACATTACCTGCGGAGATGCGCTGCGTTTAACTTTCAAACTTGATAGTGAAGGTAAAGTTTCAGAGATAAAATTCAAAACTTTCGGCTGTGGCAGTGCCATTGCATCTGCATCGATACTTACTGAAATGTGTAAAGGGAAAACCCTGGAGCAAATCAAGAATATAACCAATAAGGATATTGCGGAGGCACTTGGAGGACTTCCCAGAGAAAAAATGCATTGCAGCGTTATGGGACAGGAAGCTCTGGAAGCTGCAATTACTTTTTATGAAACCGGTGGTCAGGTTATTCCGCAGGCTCATAAAGAAGGACACGTTGTATGTACCTGCTTTGGAATCACCGACAAGGAAATAGAAAAAGCAGTAATCGAAAATGGCCTCAAAACCGTTGAAGATGTCACCAATTTTACCAAGGCTGGTGGCGGATGTGGTGGCTGTCATGAGGAAATACAGAAAATTATTGATCAGACCCTTGGAAATTTGGCATCAAAACAAACTTCCAAAGA
The DNA here is from genome assembly GCA_036260705.1 of Chitinispirillaceae bacterium. Lineage (GTDB taxonomy): Bacteria > Fibrobacterota > Chitinivibrionia > Chitinivibrionales > Chitinispirillaceae > JAAYPC01. Next base: position 20,713 of record DATAMG010000093.1, read on the forward strand.
ACCGGTCAGACTTACCACTCTGCAGAAAATTGATAAGATCCGCACTGTATTAACAAACGATATCAACCCTATTCTTGCCAAGGATGGTGGTTCCTGCGAGTTGGTCGATGTGGATGGCAATGATGTAATTGTAGAGATGAAAGGGCATTGTTCCGGATGCGCATTCTCCAGCATGACTTTGGTGTCTGTTGTAGAAAAAAAATTAAGAGAGAAAATTTCTGATCAATTCAATGTGCGATTAGCCTGATTTTACGTACAGAAACACACCGACTACAACTTTTTACCGGATGTGCATGTCACGCTCATCCGGTAAATTAACGTTTGTACCGCAAATATTCTGCATTGATTTTTTGTATCCGTTTTCACCTGTCCAAAACAGCCACACACTCTATATGTTCTGTGTGAGGAAACATATCGAATCCCTTTAATGAAACAGTATGAAAACCCTTTAATGAAGAAATATCTCTGGCCAAAGATTGTGGATTACAGGAAACATAGATCAGTCTTTCCAGTGATGATCCCAGAATTATACCGGTTATCTCAGTGTCAAGTCCTTTTCGTGGTGGATCTATAACTGCCACAGAATATCCTTTTAATGCCATCTCCGGAAGTAATTTCGCAGTATCACCTGCCATAAATTTAACATTAGGTATTTTATTCAGTTTTGATGCAAATCTGGCTACCTCGACAGATGCCCGGTTTTCTTCAATTCCCACAACCTCGCGAGCTCTGGATGAAATCCACATGGCTATGCTTCCGGTTCCACTATATAAGTCAAGTACAGATGACCTTTGCGGTACCCAGCTGAGCACTTCATTGTACAAATTTGGAGTCTGATAAGGATTTACCTGGAAAAATGTGGAAATACCCACTTTGAATTTAAGATTACCAAGTACCTCTTTTATGTATGGCCTTCCCCACCAGACAATCTCTTTTTCTCCCAGAACCACATTGGTCTGTCTGGTGTTGACATTCTGCACAATACCAACGATCCGGCTATCTTTGCATATTCTTTTTTCCAGCAATTGAAGAAGTATATTTGACAAGTTTCTGCTTCCATCGACCCGATCACCATTGGTTACCAGCCCGATGAGAATTTCACCTGTGCCGGCACCTTTACGCAAAAGAACATGCCGCAAAAGCCCTGTTCCGCTTTTTTCATTATATGAACTTAGATGACATTTCTTTGCCCATTCCAGCACCCCGGAAGCAATCTCTGTAAGATCTTTATCCTGAATAAAACATTCTTTCTGATCGATTACGCTGTGAGAATCCTGACCATAACATCCCAGGATAAGTCCACCTTTACGTTTATCAAAACCGAATGGAAGCTGTACCTTGTGACGATAAAAATATGTCTGTGGACTGGCTAAGATATCATTTACTGTCAGGTCCAATGATGAGAAACATTGCTTAAGCTGACTCTTTTTAAGGACAAGCTGCTCGCAGTATTCTTTATCCAGCAATGAACATCCACCGCAATGCGGAAAATGAGTACAATTATGCACTGTTTATGGCACTCCTTTTTCCAAAAATCGTTCTCGACTTTTACTCTTTCTAAATTACTTCGACTGAGTTCAGTACAGGCGAACACAAGCCATAATTTAAACCCTGCCAAAATCCTTAAATACAAATTTCTGTTGATGAAATCAGATTACTTGTTTCATGTTGAATTTATTTCATCAAACCATTATGAAATCAAAACGAACATCAAATCCAGAGTAACGAAAACGATTCAACTACATCTCCTCATTATTCATAATTGATGTTTATCTTCGATTAATCTCTGATTCGGTATTTATTTGTAGTTTGGTATTTAATAACAGCAGTCTTGTAATTATCAAATGTGGTAATTAATTTTATATAAAAGTGTTCTGTTCAGGCTCTGAGCAGGCTACGATGTAGCAGACCGCACTTTAGGCTACCCGTTTTCAGGTTCACCGGATCATTTATTCGTTTAAGTGAATCTCTGGAATAAAAATTAAATATTTGAACCTTCAAAATAAGTTTAAAGGGTACTTCTATGAGAACATCAACAATTTCAGAGCAATTTGGATTTTACGCGATTCTTACCGATCCTGTTAAAGGATATATAGAAACTACCAAGATGCTGATCGATAACGGTATCCAGTTTGTCCAGCTTCGTATGAAAAAAAGTTCTGAGTTAGAAATATGCAGGATTGCATATACACTGTGTGAGCTTACAGAAGGTACTCTTACCAAACTTATCATAAATGATTATCCCAGGATAGCCAGAACATGTGGAGCAGATGGTGTACACGTCGGACAAACCGATATGCCCTATGATGAAGTTCGGCAATATCTGGGATACGAAAAAATTATAGGAATTTCTACTCATTCTCCGCAACAGACTAAATCCGCAGTTGCCCTTAACCCTGATTATATAGGAATTGGCCCGGTCTACCCTACCCCAACTAAAGTCATTGCAGATCCGGTCATTGGAATCGATGGTTTGAAAGAAATGCTTTCGCTTGCCACAATCCCTGCAGTTGCAATCGGAGGAATCGACCTGACCAATATTCGTGAAGTCCTCGATGCCGGCGCGGTCAATTTCTGCATGGTAAGACAACTTACCCACTCAGAAAATCCTGAGAAGACCATTGGAGAGATAAAAAAAATTTACAACGAGTATTATCCGGGGTTTTATTGAGAATCTTATTATTCCGGCAATTAAATATTACTCGTGTTTTAAAACATAATCGGACAATGAGTTTTTAATTTACGCTTACACCCTCTGTAGTTCTTACGAAAGATGGTCGAAGTATGAGCAATATTTTGGATGTATTTAATTGCCGCAGTAATAATATAATCTTCACAATACCTGTAATTGATTTAACATTTCACAGTACTTTTTTTTCTATTATTTCTAAAAACCGGTATACCTGTTGTTAAGCTCTTGGGTATCTCTCCAAATTGTAGCGGAGCTTTCCAGGAGGATATGAATTTGTATTTCTTCCCGGTATCTTTCAATTGTTTAAAAGTCAGTATATTACTTTTAAAACACCTGGAAAGGTAATTGTTAAAAAGATAAGTTGTTGCAATTGTATCGTCTAATGCACAATGTGCAGATACAAGCGGTATACCATGGTCGGAGCACGCATCATTCAAGGACTGTTTAGTTTTACCACCAAGAAATCCAGCAAATGACATTGTGCAAATATGTGGAATAGTAATATTTATACCACAATATCTAAGCTCACTAATAAGGAATTTTAAATCAAAATACACATTATGCCCTACAATAATTGTTCCTTCCATT